>UQTN01000009.1 GCA_900543945.1 uncultured Collinsella sp.
TGTACGAATCCTCGCGCCCGTTGACCGACGCCGGGGTCCCCGCCATAATACTTTCGGTTCACGCACGAATCCGCTGCCAGAGACAGCCGGTGCAAACGGGCATCGCCCGCGAGCTTAATGGGATATCCCGCCAGCCGAGGTGGTCGAGTAGATATGTCTTCTCGCCCCCGTCGCTCATGCAGCGCGGGGGCTTTCTTTTTGGACATGCCCCCGTCACGTCCTTGTGGCGGACCGTGCCCGGAAAGAATTCGAGGAGGTGTAATTCATGCCCCAGCAGTACAAAATCGACAAGGTTGCAGAGATCGAGTCCCGTATCGCCGAGAACGCCGGTCTGTTCGTCGTCAACTACAACGGTCTGACGGTTAAGCAGGCTCAGGAGCTGCGTCATCAGCTTCGCGAGTGCGGCGCCGAGATGAAGGTCTACAAGAACAACCTGGTCAAGATCGCTCTCAAGAACCAGGAGCAGCCCGAGCTCGACGAGATCCTCGCCGGCCCCGTCGCTTATGTGTTCTACGAGACCGAGCCGGTCGAGGCCGCTAAGGCCCTTAAGGACTTCTCTGCTAAGTCCAAGGGCGTCCTTGAGATCAAGGGCGGTATCTCCGACGGCAAGGCCGTTTCCGCTGATGATGTTAAGGCTATCGCCGAGCTGCCCACCAAGGATCAGCTTCTCGGCCAGATCGCCGGTCTCATCTCCGGTTTCGCTCGCGACATCGCTGTCTGCGTCAACGGCGTTTCCTCTGGTCTCGCTCGTTCGATCCAGCAGGTCTCCGAGCAGAAGGCAGCCTAGTCGCTGCTTTCACCCGCGGCGGCAACGCCGCACCCCAGGCGCATTCGCGCCATGTTTTAACTGATCTCCGTGCATCCGCACGGAAACCGAAAGGACTTAGAAATGGCTAAGCTTACCACCGATGAGATCATCGATGCTCTTAAGGAAATGACCCTTCTCGAGGCTTCCGAGCTCGTCAAGGCTATCGAGGACACCTTCGGCGTTTCCGCCGCTGCTCCTGCCGCTGTTGTCGCCGCTCCCGCTGCTGGCGCTGCTGAGGCCGAGGAGAAGACCGAGTTTGACGTCGTGCTCGAGGGCTTCGGCGACAACAAGATCCAGGTCATCAAGGCCGTCCGTGAGCTCACCAACCTTGGCCTGAAGGAGGCCAAGGAGGTCGTCGAGGGCGCTCCCAAGGCTGTTCTCGAGGGTGCCAAGAAGGAGGACGCCGAGGCTGCCAAGGAGAAGCTCGAGGCTGCTGGCGCTGCTGTCACCCTCAAGTAATCAGGCTTTCTCGCCAGATTTCTTTGCAGACGGGGTTCGCATTGCGAACCCCGTCTTTTTTGTTATGACCCCTCATTCCCATTGCTCGGCATACAGAACACCGTTGTCTTCGCCGTGCTAATCCCGTTACCGCTGGGGCGTAAAATTGCACCATTCGAGCAATAATTTGCGTTGACCTGCTGAAGAATTGCGTTTGCCTTACGGCGACGTATGTCTCCGGCGGTAAGATACTTCGGTATCGCAATTTGGTCTGCGGCCACCGTGCCGCACGCACAGGGCGCATTCTGTGCCTGCGAAAGGATCCTTGAATAACATGAAGGCAATCATCCCCGCCGCCGGTCTTGGCACGCGTTTTCTGCCTGGCACCAAGTGCACGCCCAAAGAGATGCTGCCGGTGCTCGACAAGCCGGTCATCCAGTATGTCGTTGAGGAGGCGCTCGACCCCGAGGAGGTCGACGACGCCATCATCGTTACCTCGCCCGGCAAGCCCGAGCTGCTGAGCTACTTCCAGCCCGATCGTTCGCTCGAGAACCTGCTGCGCGAGCGCGGTAAGGACGCCTACGCCGACGCCGTCGCCCATGCGGGTGGTATGCCGGTCGACTTCCGTTATCAGTACGAGCCCAAGGGCCTCGGTCACGCCATTCGCTCTGCCGCCGACGCTGTAGCGGGGGAGAACTTCCTGGTTCTTCTGGGCGACTACGTTGTGCCCAACCGCGACATCTGCGACAAGATGCTTGCCGTCTCCAAGGAGCACGGTGGCGCTTCGGTTATCGCTGTTGCCGCTTGCGCTCCCGAGGAAGTCAGCCGCTATGGCGTCATCGCCGGTGACCGCGTGGGTTCCCTCGAGGGCTTCGAGAATGCTGCCGACGACGAGCCTGGTGCCGTTTGGCGCATCGGCGGTCTGGTTGAGAAGCCCGCTCCCGAGGCGGCTCCGTCCAACCTGTACATCGTCGGTCGCTACCTGCTGAGCCCGCTGGTCATGGACCTGCTGGCCGATCAGCAGGCTGGTAAGGGCGGCGAGATCCAGCTGACCGACGCCATGGCCCGCTCGCTCGACCGCGAGGCCATGTACGCCGTCGTCATCGATCCGCTTTCGGGCTACGACACCGGCACCCCGTCTGGCTGGATGGCCACCAACGCCCTCATGGCCGCAAGCGATCCTCGCTTTGCCGGCGCTTTCTGGGACGCCATCGACGAGCGCGGCGGTTTGATGCGCAAATAAGCCTTCGGGCATCGACATTTACGGGTGCGGACTTCGGTCTGCACCCGTTTTTTATTCGGGCAACAGCTTAGCCCCGGAAAGTGCGTCCCACAATTTGGTCGAATTCTGGGACGCGCTTTCCAGTTAGAGCCCCTAGCGGAAACTGCGACCCGGAATTTCGGCTCAGAACGGGATATGCTTTCCCAAACAGGCTCAACCGGAAACTGCGACCCAGTTTGGGGCCTCAAAACGGGATGCAGTTTCCGCCCGATTAACCCTCACCGCCATTCCGCCATTCAGCTGTCCGTATCAGCGGTCTCGTTCACATAAAATATATGAACAGGTGTTCGATACATATACATCTACCTGCACCTTTTCTGTCGAAAAACTTTGCTACTCCAAAAACTCAATCGCGTCAAGGCTTTTCTTGCCCAAGGGTCGGTACCTGATAAACTATTAGGTTGCGATAACTGGCGAAGCTATGCCTCGCCAACCCACCGAGCATTTCCGTGAAGGAGGAAAAACCTGGTGACCTACGCATACACTGCCACTGAGCGCAAGCGCGTCAGCTTCGGGAAAATCCCGGAGGCCATGGAGCTCCCCAACCTTATCTCTGTTCAAAGGGAATCCTTTGAGCGTTTTAAGGACGAGGGTCTTCGTGAGGCGTTCAAGGAATCCAGCCCCATCCAGAGCCAGAACCATGTTCTCGAGGTTACCTTCGGCGAGCATCAGTTCGGCGACCCCGCGCACACCGTCGAGGAGTGCCGCGAGAAGGACATGACCTATCAGGCCCCGCTTCTGACCGACGTTCGTCTCACCAACAAGGAGACCGGCGAGATCAAGGAGCAGCTTGTCTTTATGGGCGACTTCCCCATGATGACCGATCAGGGCACCTTCATCATCAACGGTACCGAGCGTATCGTCGTCTCGCAGCTCGTCCGCTCCCCGGGCGTGTACTACAGCTCCGAGATGGATTCGGGCAAGCAGATCTACAAGGCCCAGATTATCCCGTCCCGCGGTGCCTGGCTCGAGTTTGAGGTCGACAAGCGCGACCAGCTCATGGTCTCCATCGACCGTAAGCGCAAGCAGAGCGCCACGATGTTCCTGCGCGCCCTTGGCATCGCCGTCACCAACGACGACATCATCGAGCTGCTCGGCAACTCCGATGTGATCAAGCGCACCCTGGAGCGCGACACCGCCCTCACCCGCGAGGACGCCCTCATCGAGATCTACCGTCGCCTGCGCCCAGGCGAGCCTCCCACCGTGGACGCTTCCCGCAGCCTGCTCGAGGGCCTGCTCTTTAACCCGCAGCGCTACGATCTGGCCCGCGTCGGTCGTTACAAGGTCAACAAGAAGCTCAACCTCACCACCGAGGAAGAGGTCACGGTGCTCACCGATGAGGATATCGTCGCAACGCTGCGCTACCTGCTGTCCCTCGCTGCCGGCGAGCAGGGCTTCAAGGTCGACGACATCGACCACTTTGGCAACCGCCGTATCCGCACCGTCGGCGAACTCGTCGCCAACCAGTTCCGTATCGGCATGAGCCGTATGGAGCGCGTCGTCCGTGAGCGCATGAGCTCCCAGGACATCGACGAGATCACCCCGCAGTCGCTCATCAACATCCGCCCGATCGTGGCCTCCATCAAGGAGTTCTTCGGTTCCTCGCAGCTCTCGCAGTTCATGGACCAGGCGAACCCCCTGACCGGTCTGACCCACAAGCGCCGTCTGTCCGCACTCGGCCCTGGTGGTCTTGCCGGCCACAAGTCCGGCTCCAGCCGCCGCACCAACGTGCCGACGGCCGTCCGCGACGTTCACAACTCGCACTACAGCCGCATGTGCCCGATCGAGACCCCCGAAGGCCCCAACATCGGCCTGATCGGCTCGCTCGCCCTCTACGCCCGCGTCAACGAGTATGGCTTCATCGAGGCCCCGTTCCGTCGCGTCGAGAACGGCGTTGCCACCGACCAGATCGACTGGATGACCGCTGACGAGGAAGAGAAGCACGTCATCGCGCCGGCCAACACGCCGCTCGATCCCAAGACCAACGAGTTCATCACGACCGATGCCGAGGGCAAGCTTGTCCGTCCGCACACCGTGATCGCCCGTACCCGCGACTTCGACGGCTCCTTCGGCGCTCCCGCCGACGTGCCCGTCGAGGACGTCGACTACATGGACGTCTCGCCGCGTCAGATGCTCTCCGTCGCAGCTACGCTGATCCCGTTCCTTGAGCACGACGACGCCAAGCGTACGCTGATGGGCGCCAACATGCAGCGTCAGGCCGTGCCGCTGGTTCACCCCGCCGCTCCCTATGTCGGTACCGGCATGGAGCGTCGCGCCGCTCTGGACTCCGGCGAGGTCACCCTGGCCAAGAACGCCGGCGAGGTTATCTTTGCCGACGCCGCCAAGATTATCGTCAAGCATGCCGGCGGCATGGACGAGTATCACCTGGCCAAGTACCAGCGCTCCAACCAGTCCACCTGCATCAACCACCGTCCGCTCGTGCGCGTCGGTGACACCGTTGAGCAGGGCGAGCCTCTGGCCGACGGTCCTTCGGCCGATCACGGCGAGCTCGCACTGGGCCAGAACCTCACCGTGGCCTACATGCCGTGGGAAGGCTTTAACTACGAGGACGGTATCGTCGTGTCCGAGCGCCTGGTGGCCGAGGACCTGCTGACGACCATCAACATCACCCGTCACGAGATCGACGCCCGCGACACCAAGCTCGGCCCCGAGGAGATCACCCGCGAGATCCCGAACCTCTCCGAGGACATGCTTGCCAACCTCGACGAGGACGGCATCATCCGCATCGGCGCCGAGGTCGGCCCTGGCGACATCCTGGTCGGCAAGGTCACGCCTAAGGGCGAGAGCGCTCTGACCGCCGAGGAGCGCCTGCTGCGCGCCATCTTCGGTGCCAAGGCCCACGACGTCCGCGATACCTCCCTTAAGATGCCTCACGGCGCTTACGGCCGCGTCATCGACGTCGTCCGCTTTAGCCGCGAGAACGGCGACGACCTGGCCCCCGGCGTCAACGAGCAGGTGCGCGTCTACGTCGCCCAGCGTCGTAAGATCCAGCAGGGCGATAAGATCGCCGGCCGCCACGGCAACAAGGGTGTTATCTGTAACGTTCTGCCGGTCGAGGACATGCCCTACATGGCTGACGGTACCCCGATCGACGTTATCCTCAACCCGCTGGGCGTTCCCTCGCGTATGAACGTCGGCCAGCTGCTCGAGTGCCACCTTGGCTGGGCTGCTGCCTGCGGTTGGGATACCGAGCAGGCCGACTCCGACAAGTACGTCCCCGGTCCGTTCTTCACCGCCACGCCCGTCTTCGACGGCGCCAAGGAGGACGAGATCGCCGAGGTCATTCGTCGTGCCAACAAGAACATGCTCAACAAGGCCACCGCTGCCTTTGGCGATCACATGCGCCCCGAGTTCGTCACCCAGCTTGACGAGCGCGGCAAGACCCGTCTGTTCGACGGCCGTACCGGCGAGGAGTTCCGCGAGCCCATTACCGTGGGTACGTCCTACATCCTCAAGCTCGGCCACATGGTCGACGACAAGATCCACGCCCGTTCGACTGGCCCTTACAGCCTGGTTACCCAGCAGCCTCTGGGCGGCAAGGCCCAGTTCGGCGGCCAGCGCTTCGGCGAGATGGAAGTTTGGGCACTGTACGCTTACGGTGCTTCCAACGTCCTGCAGGAGATCCTGACCGTCAAGTCCGACGATACCGTGGGCCGCGTCAAGACCTACGAGTCCATCGTCAAGGGCGAGAACGTCCCGGTTCCGGGTATCCCTGAGTCCTTCAAGGTTCTCGTCAAGGAGATCCGCTCCCTCGCGCTGGACATCGAGCCCATGCACGATGCCGACGAGGACGCCTCCGCCCCTGTGACCGCCGAGGAGACCTCTGCTCTCGACGACCTGGCTGCGCTCGCCGGCGTTGACACCGACGTCGAGGCCCAGGATGCCGAGACCGCCGAGGCACCCGAGGCTGTCGCCGCCACGACCACTGATAAGGAGTAGTTGACTGTGGCAGATTTCGAAGCTACTGATTTTGACTCGGTAAAGATCTCCCTTGCCTCCGCCGACCAGATCCGTTCCTGGTCGCACGGCGAGGTCAAGAAGCCGGAGACCATCAATTACCGTACCCTCAAGCCCGAGAAGGACGGCCTGTTCTGCGAGAAGATCTTCGGTCCCGCCAAGGACTGGGAGTGCTCCTGCGGCAAGTACAAGGGCATCCGCTTTAAGGGCATCGTCTGCGAGCGCTGCGGCGTTGAGGTCACCTCGGCCAAGGTGCGTCGCGACCGCATGGGCCACATCGAGCTCGCCGCTCCCGTGTCCCACATCTGGTACTTCAAGAGCCCCACGAGCTTCCCGATGAGCCGTATGCTCGACATCAAGTCCAAGGACCTCGAGAAGGTTCTGTACTTTGCCAGCTACATCATCACCGAGGTCGACTACGAGGCTCGCGAGGCCGACGCTGACGACCTGCGCGAGGAGCTCGCCGCCGATCTGGAAGAGATCGATGCCGAGTGCGCCCGCCAGATCGAGTCCCTCAAGGAGCAGGGCGACCCCGAGAACTTTGACGAGTTCTCCGACGAGGAGCCGCTGACCCCCGAGGAGATCGCCTCTGGCATCGTTGACATCGAGGAAGAGTGCAAGGACGAGAAGCAGCTCCGCATGGACGCCTTCAACGCCTTCATGAAGCTCACCGAGCGCGACCTCATCTCCGATGAGCCGCTGTTCCGCGAGATGACCCGCTACTACTCCATGTACTTCAAGGGTGGCATGGGTGCCGAGGCCGTCCGCGACCTGCTCGCTGCCATCGACCTCCCCTCCGAGGCCGAGAAGCTCAAGGCCATCATCGCCGACGAGGATTCCCAGAAGCAGAAGCGCGAAAAGGCCGTTAAGCGCCTCGAGGTCGTTGACGCCTTCCTGAAGGGCGGCAACAGCCCCGCGAACATGATCCTGGACGTCATCCCGGTCATTCCGCCCGATCTGCGCCCGATGGTCCAGCTCGACGGCGGCCGCTTCGCCGCGTCCGACCTCAACGATCTGTACCGTCGCGTGATCAACCGTAACAACCGACTCAAGCGCCTGCTCGACCTGGACGCCCCTGCGATCATCGTGAACAACGAGAAGCGCATGCTCCAGGAGTCCGTGGACGCCCTGTTCGACAACGGCCGTCGTGGTCGCCCGGTCTCTGGCCGTGGCGGTCGCCCGCTCAAGTCGCTCGCCGAGGCCCTCAAGGGCAAGCAGGGTCGTTTCCGTCAGAACCTGCTGGGTAAGCGTGTCGACTACTCCGGCCGTTCGGTAATCGTTACCGACCCCAAGCTGCTGCTGCACCAGTGCGGTCTGCCCAAGACCATGGCGCTGGAGCTCTTCAAGCCCTTCGTCATGAAGCGCCTGGTCGAGCTCGGCAAGGTCGAGAACATCAAGGGCGCCAAGCGCGCTATCGACCGCGGTGCCACCTTTGTGTGGGACATCCTCGAAGAGGTCATCGACGGCCGCGTCGTGCTGCTCAACCGTGCACCGACCCTGCACCGTCTGTCCATCCAGGCCTTTGAGCCGGTGCTGGTCGAGGGCAAGGCTATCCACCTGCACCCGCTGGTCTGCTCGCCCTTCAACGCCGACTTCGACGGCGACCAGATGTCTGTCCATGTGCCGCTGTCCAGCCAGGCTCAGGCCGAGGCTCGCGTGCTCATGCTCTCTGCGAACAACCTGCGCTCGCCGGCATCCGGCAAGCCGGTCAACATCCCTTCGCAGGACATGATCATCGGTGTGTACTACCTGACCCAGGTCCGCGACGGTCTGCCGGGCGAGAACCACGTGTTCGCAAGCTTCGACGATGCGCTGCACGCCTATGACTGCCGCTCCGAGGTCGACATGCAGGCCAAGATTCAGGTCCGTGTGTCCGCTGCCGACGCCAATGTCATCAACGAGGACGGCACCCGTATCTTCCGCGTCAAGAACGGCAAGAACGAGTTTGTCGACTACGACGTCACCGGCAACAAGACCGCGCGCTTCGAGACCTCTATTGGCCGCATCATCTTCAACCGCCAGTGCCTGCCCGAAGACTATGAGTTCATGAACTATAAGATGGTCAAGGGCGATGTGGCCAAGCTGGTTGCGGACTGCTGCGATCGCTATCCCGAGGCCAAGGTCGGTCCAATCCTCGACGCCATCAAGTACTCCGGCTTCCACTACGCTACCCGCGCCGGCCTCACCATCTCGGTGTGGGACGCTCTCATCCCTGCCGAGAAGCAGGAGCTGCTCGACCGCGCCCAGGCCAACGTCGACCAGATCAACGAGTACTTCGAGGAGGGCTTCATCAACGAGACGGAGCGCCACATCGAAGTCGTTAACGAGTGGACCGCTTGTACCGATAAGGTCGCAGCGCTCATGCTCGACTTGTTCGACGAGGAGAACCCGCTCTACATGATGGCCGACTCCGGCGCCCGTGGTTCTAAGACCCAGCTGCGTCAGCTCGGCGGCATGCGTGGCCTGATGGCAGACATGTCCGGCGAGACGATCGACCTTCCCATTAAGGCGAACTTCCGCGAGGGCCTGCTGCCGCTCGAGTACTTCATTTCGACCTACGGCGCCCGTAAGGGCCTGGTCGATACCGCATCCCACACCTCGGACTCTGGTTACCTGACCCGTCGTTTGGTCGACGTGGCCCAGGACGTCATCGTCCGCGAGGAGGACTGCGGTACGCACGAGGGCGTCACCTACAACCTCATCATCCCCGGCACCACCGACCTCAACACCGACCTCGTCGGCCGTTGCTTCATCGAGGACGTCGTGGCCCCCGATGGCACCGTGCTCTTTGAGCAGGACGGCTACATCGAGAAGGTCGCCGACATCCAGAAGATGGTCGATGCCGGCCTCAAGAAGGTCAAGCTTCGCGCACTGCTCACCTGCCGCTCCAAGTACGGCGTGTGCCAGAAGTGCTACGGCTGGGATCTTTCCACCCGTCGTCCGGTCGCCATCGGTACTGCCGTCGGCATTATTGCCGCCCAGTCCATCGGCGAGCCCGGTACGCAGCTTACGATGCGTACCATTCACTCCGGCGGCGTCGCTGGCGTCGACGATATTACGCAGGGTCTGCCTACGGTCAGCCGTATGTTCGATATCGTCGGCAACGTCAACGAGAAGATTCTGGGTCGCGAGGCCGAGCTGGCTCCGTACTCCGGCCACCTCTCGATTAAGCCCGAGAAGTCCGAGTACGTGCTGACGCTCACCGACTCCGAGGATCACACCCGCGTCCTCGACGAGCGTCGCGTCCCCGCTTCGGTGCGCTTCATGCCCGAGATCGAGGACGGCTGCGAGGTTCGCGCCGGCGACCAGATCACCAAGGGCTTCGTCAACTTCCGCAACCTGCGCAAGCTGACCGACATCGAGTCGACGATGCACACCTTCGTCGAGAGCGTCAAGGACGTCTACACCAGCCAAGGCGTCGACCTGAACGACAAGCACATCGAGGTGCTCGCACGTCAGATGCTGCGTCGCGTTCAGATCACCAACCCCGGCGACTCCAAGTACCTGCTTGGTCAGTACGTCGACCGCTACGAGTTCGCTGACGAGGTCGAGCGCGTTGCCCGTCTGGGCGGTCAGGCTCCCGTGGCCGAGCCCGTCATCCTGGGTACGCTCAAGGTCGCGTCCAACATCGACTCCTGGCTGTCGAGCGCTTCGTTCATCCGTACCGCCGGCGTCCTTACCGAGGCTGCTATTGAGGGCAAGGTCGACCACCTGCTCGACCTTAAGTCCAACGTTATCGTCGGTAAGAAGATCCCGGCTGGTACCGGCCTCAAGCCGTACGCCAACGCCAAGCTGACGTATCGCACGGCCGACGGCTACGTGGACATCGATGGTCCGGCTTCGCCCAACGCCAAGTCGCTGCCCGAGTGGGCTCCTGTGGAGCTCAAGGACCTGGACGAGCAGCTTCCGCAGCAGCTCGACTGGGTCGGCTACGACGAGTTCGGCGGTGCTGACGGTTCGTTCACCCGCAACGGCCACACCATCTCTGCTGAGAAGGCTCGCCTGTACCTGTTCGACGACCTGGGCGTGTCGCAGCGCTGGACCAACAAGTTCAGCGAGGTCGGCATCGAGACGGTCGGCGACCTGGTCGGCAAGTCCGAGGAGGATCTGCTGCGCATCGATGGCATCGGTGCCAAGGCGATCGAGGAGCTCCGTGACGGCCTGGAGGCCCACGACCTGCTCTACATCCTCGAGAACAACGACGACGTTGCCGACGAGGAAGACCTCTCGCAGCTGCTGCAGATGGTCTTTAGCCCCGACGGTCCGGACGACATCCTGCTGGGCACCTCCGCCACGCCGACGCATCACGCCGACGCCGACGAGGAGCTCCTGGGCGCCCCGATCGACGACAAGAAGGCTCCCGCCAACGGTGCCATCAACGAGGACATGGCTTCCCTCGACGAGCTACTCAACCAGCTCGTAGACACCGACGACGCCGAAGAGGCCAAGGACAACGACGAGGAGTAACTAGTTCCGCCGTTCTAACGAACGGCGGCGATCTCCGTCGCTGCGCGGCCCCCAGAGCTACAATCTGTCATTCAAAAGGCAGGGCATGACCAAAAGGTCAATGCCCTGCCTTTTTCATGCCACCTTGTACGCTCTGGGGACCGCTCGCTTGCGTATGCTCAACCTGTTGCGTTCCGTTGATCCCTTGTCAATAAGGGGCAGGCTATTTTTGGTAGGTTTTTCCTGCTTGAATTTGAAACATTCCGTTTGGTCAAAGCGTATCTATGGTGAGGGCCTCATCAAGAACCATTACCGTCACCGGGAGGTGATTATGGAAGAACAAGCTTTTAGACAGGCGGTCGAAGACCACCGGGATGTCGTGTTTCGGATCGCATTGACGTATCTGCGTGATCGCGCTGACGCCGACGATGTCGCTCAAGACGTCTTTCTTAAGTTGCTCAAAAGCGACGCGCAATTTGAAAACTGGGAGCATCTTCGTCGATGGCTTATCCGGGTCACGATCAATGAATGTAAATCTCTCTTTCGAAAGCCGTGGAGGCGCGTGGAGGATATTGAGAATCTGGCCGATTCGCTTTCGACGGCGCAGGAGGAGACCAAGGCGGTCCTGTCAGACGTTATGCGACTTCCGGAGCGATTCCGTATTCCTATCGTGCTCTATTACTATCTGGGCTTCTCGACTTCAGAAATTGCCGAGTTACTGCATGTGCCAGCCGCGACCGTTCGAACGCGTTTAGCTCGCGGCAGATCGAAGCTCAAGTTCATCCTAGAGGAGGGCGACCGTGAAATCCAACCAGATCAAGCAGGCCTTCGAGTCCGTCCAAGCCGATAGCGATCTTGCTGACCGTGTTCTTTATGCCGCTGCTGGCGAGCCGCTTCGCCGAAAGGGTCACGCGAAGCCTCTGTATGTTGCCGTAATCGGATGTCTTGCCGGAGTGCTGGCGACCGGAGGGGTCGCCTACGCTGTTGTCAATTCCAGTTATTTTGCCTCTGCCTGGGGAAACCATGGCAACGGAGAGTCCGTTACCTGGACAAATGGCGGCTCGTCGGGGACGAAATATGCCTACACCAGAGAGTTTGGTGATGGTATCGCGCCCCAAAGCCTGGAGGGTGCAGTCCAGAAGGTCAATCTGTCCGTCGAGGGCAACGGCTATACGCTCGACATTCATGAGATGGCAATCGACGAGAACGGTTGCGGTGCTGTGACGTTTACATTGTCCAATCCGAATGGCGTTAACTACTACAAGCCGGCGGCAGAGCTTGGCGAACTTGTTCTCTATGGTGAAGAAGAAGGGGGCGTCAGTACACCCAGCATGAACTTCGGCGAGGAATGGGCTGATACACGCTGCACCATTGATAAAGACACATCAAGCGACACGGTCATTAATGGTACGATGTACTTTGCCGCTATGGATCGCGAGCGAGATTTTCAACATGCGGTCACCTGGAATATCCACTGGACCGAGGGTGAAGGTGAGAGTGCGAGGCAGTTTGAGGCGTCGACACCCGAGTTCAATATTGGAGCGTATGTCGATACAAAGGAACTCCGCTCCGGTGACTCGCCTCTCGAGATCAGCCCGTTTTCCATCCAGACGCACATCGATGATCTGGGCATTGACGCAGTCACGAAAAAGTTGACCGTTACCTACAAGGATGGATCGGAGCAGATTATCGAAGACGATGCTGCAGGCGCGTACAATTCCTATTTTTCGCTGACGCGCAATAGCGGGGAGAACATCTCGGTTCCGACAAAGCTGATCAATGTCAATCAAGTGGTCTCGGTAACCCTTGAGGGCACGAGGTACACATCAACAGGAGAGACCGAAACAGAAGTACCCTTTACCATCGTCTATTCGTAAGGTCTGAGGCCGCTTCCTGCTAGAGGAAGCGGCCATTTTTGCGTTACATGGACGGCTGGAATGGGCACTTGCGCACAGGCGGGGGATTCCTTTTATGGAGGCTTTGCGGAAATATAGCTATTTTGGGATACGCCCGGCGGCGTGGTCTGTTGACGGCACAGCTAACGCCACGTATCCTATCGAACTGCGTGTTTCGTAGGGGGATGCTGACCCCTCGATTCAAGCCGTTGCACTTTACAGAAAGCTGGAATCATTCGAGAAGGAGTACGCTTTGCCTACTATTAACCAGCTGGTTCGCCAGGGCCGTCGTTCCGTGCCCAAGAAGTCCAAGAACGCTGCTCTGCAGCACAACTCCCAGAAGCGCGGCGTGTGCACCCGCGTCTTCACCACGAGCCCCAAGAAGCCGAACTCGGCTCTTCGTAAGGTTGCCCGTGTTCGCCTTGTCAACGGCATCGAAGTTACTGCTTACATCCCGGGTGAGGGCCACAACCTGCAGGAGCACTCCATCGTGCTCGTCCGCGGCGGTCGTGTCCGTGACCTCCCTGGTGTCCGTTATCACGTCATCCGTGGCGCCTACGACGCTGCTCCGGTCCAGAACCGTCTGCAGGCCCGTTCCAAGTACGGTGCTAAGCGCCCCAAGGCCAAATAAGCCAGATAACGTTTTGATACTTTCGCCGTGTGCCGTCTTGAGCGCCGCACGGTAGACACTTAAGGAGATTTCACATGCCGCGTCGTGCAGCAGCTAATCGTCGTGAGGTTCAGCCTGACGCCGTTTACAACAACCGCCTGGTGACTCAGCTCATCAACAAGGTCCTTCTTGACGGCAAGAAGGCCACCGCTGAGCGCATCGTTTACACCGCTTTCGAGATCGTTGCCGAGAAGTCCGAGGGTGGCGACGCTCTCGCTACCTTCAAGAAGGCTATGGACAACGTCAAGCCCACGCTCGAGGTTAAGCCCAAGCGTGTCGGTGGCGCTACCTATCAGGTCCCGATGGAGGTCAACTCCCGTCGTTCCACCGCTCTGGGCATCCGCTGGATCGTCAACTTCTCCCGCGCTCGCAAGGAGAAGACCATGGCCGAGCGTCTCGCTAACGAGATCCTCGACGCCTCCAACGGTCTTGGCGCTTCCGTCAAGAAGCGTGAGGACGTCTTCAAGATGGCCGAGGCCAACCGCGCGTTCTCTCACTATCGTTGGTAAGTTAAGGTAAGGAACTAACATGGCTAAGCCTAAGTACAAGCTTTCCGATACCCGTAACATCGGCATCATGGCCCACATCGATGCCGGTAAGACCACCACGACCGAGCGTATTCTTTACTACACCGGTAAGACCCACAAGATCGGTGAGGTCCATGAGGGCGCTGCCACCATGGACTGGATGGTTCAGGAGCAGGAGCGCGGCGTAACCATTACCTCCGCTGCTACCACGTGCTTCTGGAACAAGGACGGTAAGGACTACCGCATCCAGATCATCGACACCCCGGGCCACGTTGACTTCACCGCCGAGGTCGAGCGCTGCCTGCGCGTCCTCGATGGCGCTGTTGCCGTCTTCGACGCTGTTGCCGGCGTTCAGCCCCAGTCTGAGACCGTTTGGCGTCAGGCTTCCACCTTCAACGTCCCCCGCATCGCCTTCATCAACAAGTATGACCGCGTGGGCGCTGACTTCTTCAACGCTATCGAGACCATGAAGGATCGTCTCGACGCTAACGCCGTGGCCGCTCAGGTCCCGATGGGCGCCGAGGATAACTTCTGGGGCGTCATCGACCTGGTCACCATGACTGCTTGGGACTTCAAGGCCGACGAGAAGGGCATGACCTACCCCGAGCCGATGGACGAGATCCCGGCTGAGTTCGCTGACATCGCTGCTACCAAGCGCGAGGAGCTCCTTGACGCTGCTGCCAGCTTTGATGACGAGCTCATGGAGAAGATCCTCATGGAGGAGGACTTCACCGTCGAGGAGCTCAAGGCTGCTCTGCGCAAGGGCGTCCTGGCCAACGAGCTCAACCTCGTTTTCGTGGGTTCCGCCTACAAGAACAAGGGCGTCCAGGAGCTGCTCGACGCTGTCGTCGACTACCTGCCCAGCCCGCTCGACGTCGAGGCCGTCACCGGTACCGATCCGGACACCGGCGAGGAGATCCAGCGTCATCCTTCCTTCGACGAGCCCTTCTCCGGCCTGGTCTTCAAGATCATGACCGACCCGTTCGTCGGTAAGCTCACCTACGTCCGCGTTTACTCCGGCCGCGCCGAGTCCGGCTCCTACGTGGTCAACGCTTCCAACGGTCAGCGCGAGCGCCTCGGCCGCATCCTCGAGATGAACGCCGCCGAGCGTATCGACCGTGACGACGCTGCCGCCGGCGACATCGTCGCTTGCGTCGGCTTCAAGAACTCCACCACTGGTGACACCCTGTGCGCCGAGGGCAAGGAGATCGTCCTCGAGAAGATCGAGTTTGCTAAGCCCGTTATCGACGTTGCCATCGAGCCCAAGACCAAGGCCGAGCAGGACAAGATGTCCCTGGCTCTGACCAAGCTCGCCGAGGAGGACCCGACCTTCCAGGTGTCCACCAACCACGAGACCGGCCAGACCATCATCGCCGGCATGGGCGAGCTGCACCTCGAGATCATCGTCGACCGTCTGCTCCGCGAGTTCAAGGTTGACGCTAACGTTGGTAAGCCTCAGGTTGCCTACCGCGAGACCGCTGGTCACGACGTCGAGAAGGCTGAGGGCAAGTTCGTCCGTCAGTCCGGCGGTCGCGGTCAGTACGGCCACGCCGTCATCAAGCTCGAGAAGATGGAGGAGGGCTTCGGCTACGAGTTCGTCAACGCTATCGTCGGCGGCGTCGTGCCCAAGGAGTACATCCCGTCCATCGATAAGGGCATCCAGGAGGCCCTGAACACCGGTGTTATCGCCGGCTTCCCGGTCCTCGACGTCAAGGTCACCCTGTTCGACGGTTCTTACCACGAGGTCGACTCCTCCGAGGCCGCCTTTAAGATCGCCGGTTCCATGGCTATCAAGGACGCCCTCAAGAAGTCCGATCCGCAGCTGCTCGAGCCGATCATGGCTGTCGAAGTCGAGACCCCCGAGCAGTACATGGGCGACGTTATGGGCAACCTCTCCGGTCGCCGCGGCAAGATCGAGGGCATGGAGGATCGCAAGAACAGCAAGCTCATCCGTGCCAAGGTGCCGCTGGGCGAGATGTTCGGTTACGCTACCGACCTTCGCTCCCAGACCCAGGGCCGTGCATCCTACACGATGCAGTTCGACTCTTATGAGCCCGCGCCCAAGTCCATCGTGGACGAGGTCATGAGCAAGAACGCCTAAGTTCGAGCTCCCTGTTACGTAATCCGCGAGAACATCTCTCGCACTCTTTGGAGGTTTAAGTTGGCTACCCAGAAGATCCGCATTCGCCTCAAGGGCTATGATCACGAGGTCGTCGATCAGTCCGCGAAGCTCATCGTTGAGACCGCTCAGAAGACCGGCGCTCGCGTTTCCGGTCCTGTCCCCCTGCCCACCGAGCGCAACCTGTACACGGTTATCCGCTCGCCGCACGTGAACAAGGACTCCCGTGAGCAGTTCGAGATGCGCACCCACAAGCGCCTCATCGACATCCTCGACCCCACCTCGGGCACCGTTGATTCGCTTATGCGTCTCGACCTCCCCGCTGGCGTCGACATCGACATCAAGCTCTAAGCGATATTCCTCATAGCTTAAAGGGCCCCGCTGCCATTACGGTAGCGGGGCTCTTTTGTTTTGCATGATGGGTTTGGATCGCCGGGTAAGGCTGCCGAGCGGCTGGCTGTGGCGACCTACTCACTCAAGGGGCGCAATGACGCCTCCTCAAAATGGAAGGATCGCAAGCCGTCTTCTGTTTCGATGCGCGCACGACCAAAGCCATCGACCGTTATAAAGATGCCTCGCGCCAGCTCGTCACCGGCAGGGGAGCGGGCGATAACGTGCTTTCCAATCCAATTGAGGTGAGCGACATATTCGCCGTGGACGGGCGCGAGCGGTCCGGTGTTTTCTTCCATGGCGTTGAGGCGTTCTGCCCAGGCATCTACAGCGTCTATAACTGCGTGATAGACCTCATCGAGGAGCATGTCGACAGCAGGAACGTTCTCGTTAAGGTCCGAGAGACCGATTGCCGGCAGGCCGCCATCGGGCACCTCTTGGGGCGCATAGTTCACATTGACACCAATGCCGCAGACGGCGAAAGGTTTGCCTTCGTTATCGCGTGCGGCCTCGACCAGAATGCCGCCGAGTTTGCGTCCACGCGCGACCAGGTCGTTGGGCCATTTGAGGCCAATCTCGTTTGCAAGACCCTGTTTTTCGAGCGCCTCGAGCACCGCTAGGCCGCTGACGGCAGCAAGACCAGAGTACTTCGCAGGATTAACGCATGGACGCAGGACAATCGAAAGCAATAGGTTGCCGGCGGTTGAATCCCACTTGTGGCCGCGCCGGCCGCGTCCTGCTGTCTGAGCCCGGGCGGCAAGTCCTGTGCCGTGCGGCGCTCCCTGTTTTCCTGCTTCGAGCAGGTCATCGTTGGTCGATCCGGTTACGTCGACTATCGTTAATTTGGCATCCATAACGGCTGCTACCTCCTTAATGAATAAGTGAATAACGCAATGGTGTCGAGAGATAGACACAATGTGAAGCCTGTGTCGCATTTGGGCAATTTAATGTTAACACGTCAACAACGACTGAAATGCGCTATCCTCTCTTGGTCGATGTAAACACGTCAACAACTCAAAGGAGGTTAGTGATGGGTTTCACGATTCTTGGAACGGGCTCGGCGCTTCCTAAGCGCAGTGTTTCCAATGACGAGCTGTCCGAGTTCCTCGATACCTCGGATGAGTGGATTTTTACCCGCACAGGTATCAAGAGCCGCCACGTCTGCACCACCGAGTCACTTGATGACCTTGCCGTAGCGGCGAGCGAGCGGGCACTCCAGGTGTCCGGAATCGACGCGAGCCAGTTGGATTTGATCGTCTGCTCGACGACGACGGGTGACCATCTTGTTCCCGCTGAGGCGTGTGCCGTTGCTGAGCGACTAGGCGCGACGTGCCCTGCCTTCGATGTCTCGGCGGCCTGCGCCGGCTTCGTATTTGCGCTCGATGTTGCCGAGGGCTATATCGCCCGAGGACGAGCCAAGCATGTGCTTGTCGTTGCTGCCGAGCAGATGACGCGCGCGCTCGACTGGACCGACCGCGCCACCTGCGTGCTCTTTGGCGATGGGGCAGGCGCCGCGGTGATTGAGGCCGGGGGAGACAGCCCCCTTGCCGTTGAGCTTTCGACGGCGCCCGACGTCGAGACGTTGTGCGTTCCCGGTCTGGTCGGCACCTCGCCGTTTAAGGCCTCCGCAGATAGCGAGAGCGTGCTGTCCATGAATGGCCGCCGCGTGTTCAAGTTCGGCGTCAACGCGATTTGCGACACGGTTCATAAGCTTGCGAGCGATGCGGGCATTTCGGTCGAGGACATCGACCATTTTGTATTCCATCAGGCTAACGAACGAATCCTGAGTCAGGCGGTCAAGCGCCTCGGTGTGCCAGACAAGCGCGTGGTTCGAACGCTGCGCGAGACCGGCAACATTTCGAGCGCATGCATTCCGCTTGCCCTCGACCGGCTGGCAAACGCCGGTGCACTTCACACGGGCGACACCATCGCCCTCGTTGGATTTGGCGCCGGTCTGGATATAGGTGGCTATCTACTTCGTTGGAAGTAGTCGCACATAGGAAATAAAAACGCCCCTAGGGCACAAACAAAGGAGAACTACCATGGCAGATCAGAAGACCTTCGAGCGCGTTTGCGATGTTATCCGCGAGACCGCCGGTCTTGACGACGTCGAGATGAAGCCCGAGTCCACGCTCGAGGAGATTGGTCTCGACAGTCTGGGCACCGTCGAGATCCTCGTCGCCGTTGAGGACGAGTTTGGCATCCAGCTCGATACCGAGGAGAACCCCAAGACGGTCGGCGAGTTCGCCGATACGGTCGAGGCGGCATTGGAGAAGTAGAGATGCTCAAGACTCCTCTCTGCGATCTGCTCGGCATCGAAAAGCCCGTGTTCCAGGGCGGTATGGCCTGGATCGCCGACGCCTCGCTGGCGTCCGCAGTGTCCGAGGCGGGCGGCTTAGGGATTATCGCGGCCATGAACGCCGACGCCAACTGGCTGCGCGACCAGATTCATGAGCTGCGCGCCAGGACGGATAAGCCCTTTGGCGTCAACGTCATGCTCATGAGCCCGTTTGCCGACGAGGTCGCGCGGGTCGTGATTGACGAGCGGGTGCCGGTCGTCGTGACGGGTGCCGGCAATCCCACCAAGCACATGAAGGCGTGGAACGAGGCGGGCATCAAGGTCATCCCGGTCGTTGCCTCGGTGGCGCTGGCGCGCCTCGTGGCGCGTCGTGGAGCCACTGCCGTGGTTGCCGAGGGTACCGAATCAGGCGGCCATATTGGCGAGACCTCGACGATGGCACTGGTGCCGCAGGTTGTCGATGTGGTCGATATTCCCGTGGTTGCGGCTGGCGGTATCGCCGATGGCCGCGGCGTGGCGGCCGCCTTTATGCTGGGCGCCGCCGGCGTGCAGGTGGGTACGCGCTTTCTGATCGCAGATGAGTGCACCGTATCGGAGCAGTACAAGGAGATGGTCCTGAAGGCCAACGACACCTCGACGCGTGCGACCGGCCGCTCGACGGGACACCCGGTGCGTGCCCTCAAGAGCCCCTTCACCAACGCCTACGCCAAGAGCGAGGCGGCGGGCGTAAGCGTCGAGGAGCTCGGGGCCATGGGCACGGGCGCCCTTCGCAAGGCCGCCAAGGACGGCAATTACGAAGAGGGCTCGTTTTTGTGTGGACAGATTGCCGGCATGGTCAACGAGCGCCAAAGTGCACGTGAAATCGTTGACGACCTGGTCGATGGCGCCGAGCACGTCCTGAAGGGTGCGTGCGCATGGGTGGCGTAGCGTTTCTGTTTGCCGGCCAGGGCGCCCAGCACCCCGCGATGGGCGTCGATCTGATCGAGGCATCGCCGGCGGCCGCCGAGGTGTTCGCCATTGCCGACGAGGTGCGCCCGGGGACCAGTGAGCAGTGCCGAAGCGCCTCCAAGGAGGAACTCTCGCAGACCGAGAACACGCAGCCGTGCGTGTTCGTTCACGATCTGGCAGCGGCTGCCGCCCTGCGTGAGCGCGGCGTGGTACCTACCGCCTGTGCGGGTTTTTCGCTTGGCGAGGTCGCCGCGCTCACCTTTGCGGGGGCGTTCGATACGCGAGCGGGTTTTGAGCTCGTATGTGAGCGTGCGGCATTGATGGCCACGGCGGCCGAGCGTCACCCCGGCGGCATGCGCGCCGTCATCAAACTCGATGCGGCGCAGGTCGAGGGCTTGGCAAAACAGGCCGGCGAGGACTGCTGGCCGGTCAACTACAACAGCCCCCAGCAGACGGTTGTGGCCGGAGCGCCCGAGGCGCTGCAGGAGCTCGACGTTCTAGTGAAAGAGGCTGGCGGTCGCGCCATGAAGGTCGCGGTGTCGGGTGCATTCCATAGCCCCTATATGGCCGAGGCGACCTGTGGCCTTGCTGCATATATCGAGGCCGGTCACGCGCCGTCCCCGCTGCTGATTCCTGTTATGGCAAATATGACAGCGGCGCCCTATCCGGCCGACCCGCAGGCGGCAGCGGAGATGCTGGCCAACCAGGTGAGTCATGCCGTGCGCTGGGTCGACACGCTGCATGCTCTGCAGGATCAAGGCATCGACACGTTTATTGAGGTCGGCCCTGGCAAAACGCTGTCGGGCCTGGTCAAGCGTACGCTGAGCGACGTTCGCGTGTATTCGTGCGAAACGGCCGAGCAGGTCGCAGCTATTGCCGACGAGCTCGCATAGTCCACAGGGCTGTAACCCGAAAGGAATGACATGGGCAACTTGAACAACGGCGCGCTCGAGCGCAACGACTCACGTCGCGTGGCACTGGTCACGGGCGGCTCGCGGGGTATCGGCCGCGCCTGCGCTGTCGGTCTGGCGGAGGACGGCTTTGATATCGCCGTCGTCTATGCCGGCAGCGTCGATGCGGCGCGCAAGACGTGCGAAGCCTGTGAGGCGGTTGGCGCCACGGCACGCGCATATCAATGCGACGTGGCCGATCCCGCTGCCGTCAACGCGTGCGTGGAAGCGGTCCTCAACGACTTTGGTTCCATTTGGGCGCTCGTCAACAACGCCGGCATCACCCGCGATGGCCTGCTCATGCGCATGGGCGATGATGCATTCGATCGCGTGCTCGATGTCAATCTCAAGGGAACATTCAATATGACGCGCGCGCTCACCAAGACCTTTATGCGCCAGCGCGGCGGTTGCGTCGTCAACATGAGCTCGGTCGTGGGCCTGATGGGCAATGCCGGGCAAGCCAACTACGCTGCTTCCAAGGCGGGCGTGATAGGGCTTACCAAGGCGGTGGCGCGCGAGCTTGCGCCTCGTGGCGTACGAGCGAACGCGGTCGCCCCCGGGTTTGTCGAGACAGATATGACGGCAAAGCTCTCGGAGAAGGTGCGTACGGCAACCGAGGAACAGATTCCCCTTAAGCGCATGGCACGTCCCGAGGAAGTGGCCGGCGTGGTGCGCTTTTTAGCGAGCGATGCGGCTGCTTACATTACGGGCGAGGTCGTGCGCGTCGACGGCGGAATGGCGATGTAGAAACCAGGGCCGAAGAACGGCTTGGATGAGGAGACCATGATGGAACAGAGAGTTGCAATCACCGGCATCGGTGCCGTATCGCCGCTCGGCAACACCGCGCTTGCCACCTGGGCGGCCATGTGCGCCGGGACCTGTGGCATCGGCCCGATCACGCACTTCGATACCGATGCGTTTACCGTCAAGGTGGCGGCCGAGGTCAAGGGCTTTGACGGCAACGAGTACTTTGGCAAGCGTGACGCCAAGCATCTGGACCCCTGCGTTCAGTTTGCGATGGCGGCTTCGGACGAGGCAATGCACGATGCGGGCTTTGATGTCGAAGGCGCCATCGATCGTGAGCGCCTGGGCGTCTACGTGGGCTCGGGCGTGGGCGGCATGACGACGCTCGTCGACAACGTCCACACGATCGCCGATCGTGGACCTCGCCGCGCATCGCCCTATATGATTGCGATGATGATCCCCAACATGGCTTCGGGCAATATCGCGATCCGCCACAAGGCAAAGGGACCGACCCTGCCAGTCGTGACTGCTTGCGCGACCTCGGCCCATGCGGTGGGCGAGGCATTCCGCGCCATCAAGCACGGCTATGCCGACGCGATCCTCGCGGGCGGCGCCGAGGCGGCCATTATCCCCGATGCCGTTGCAGGCTTTACGTCCTGCCGCGCATTGACCACCAACCCCGATCCTGCGACGGCTTGCCGCCCGTTCGATGCAGACCGCGACGGCTTTGTGATGGGCGAGGGCGCTTGCGTGCTGGTACTCGAGAGCATGGAACATGCGCAGGCGCGCGGTGCGCACATTTATGCCGAGGTCGTGGGCTACGGCAACACCGATGATGCTTATCACATCACGAGTCCCGATCCCGAGGCTGCCGGCATTGCCCGCGCGATATCGCTGGCGGTGGCCGAGGGCGACGTCAAGCCTTCCGAGGGCCTCTACATCAATGCCCACGGCACCTCGACCAAGCTTAATGATTCGTCCGAGACGGCGGGCATTAAGCGAGCGCTCGGCGAGGACGCGGCGCGCGCCGCACATGTCTCGTCGACCAAGTCGATGACGGGGCACATGATCGGTGCCACGGGGGCCATCGAGGTCATGGCCTGCGCCATGGCACTCGAGCAGGGCGTGGTGCCGCCGACCATTAACTACCACACGCCCGATTCCGCCTGCGATCTTGATTACACGCCCAATCGCGCGGTTCGCGCCGACCTTACCTGGGCGCTTTCGACCAACCTGGGCTTTGGCGGGCACAACGCCGCCATCGCGCTGCGTAGATATACGAGGAGCTAGAGCATGGATTCCAAAAGACTTGCCGAGATAGCCGATGTGATGGAGGACCGCGGCCTCACGCGCGTACGCGTTGAGGAGCCCGATGGCACCGCGGTCGAACTCGAGCGCGCGAGTGTGGCGCAGCCGGTTGCCGTGCCCATGCCTATGCCGAGCGCCATGGCCGCTCAAGTTGCAGCTCCCACAGTCGCGCCTGCCGCACCGGAACCCGCCACGCAGACACCTGCCGCCGCGCCGGAGCCCAAGGGCACCGAGGTGACTGCTCCCATGGTGGGCGTCTTCTATGCTGCCCCTGCGCCGGGCGACGAGCCATTTGTGCGCGTGGGCTCCAAGGTCAAGGCCGGCGAGACCCTCTGCATCATCGAGGCCATGAAGGTTCTCAACGAGGTGACGGCCGAGGCAGACGGTGAGGTGCTCGAGATCTGCGTGGCCGACGGCGACCTCGTGGAGTTTGGCAGCTGCCTCATGAGGATCGGATAGGTGATATCCATGAACAAAGAAGAGCTCAAGAAGCTGTTACCGCATCGCGAGCCGATGCTTTTGCTCGACGAAGCCGAGCTGGTGGGCGACGAGGCCCACGGCAAGATCACGATTACAGGCGACGAGTACTTTTTGCAGGGGCATTTTCCGGGAAACCCGGTCGTTCCCGGCGTGATTCAGTGCGAGATGCTCGCCCAGAACTGCTGCGTGCTGCTGATGGGCGATGAGGAGGCGCGCGGCGCGACGCCGTTCTACACGAGTCTGGACAAGGTGCGCTTTAAGCGTCCGGTGCGCCCGGGCGACACGGTGGATCTAGTGTGCTCCATCACGCGTGCGCGCGGGCCGTTCCGCTTTGCGACGGGTACTGCGAGCGTCAACGGTGAGGTTTGCTGCCGCGCCGATATGTCTTTTGCACTCATGCACGAAAGTTAAGGAAGGCTCCATGTTCGACAAAGTGCTCATCGCCAACCGCGGCGAAGTCGCGGTCCGTGTTATCCGCGCGTGCCGCGATATGGGCATCAAGACCGTCGCCGTTTATTCCACGGCCGATGCGGACGCGCTACACGTGCAGCTTGCCGACGAGGCGTATTGCATCGGCGGCCCGCGTCTTGCCGAGAGCTACCTCAACGACGATGCCGTGCTCACCTGTGCCGTAAAGTCGGGAGCTAAGGCAATTCATCCCGGCTATGGCTTCTTTTCCGAGAAGGCGAGCTTCGTGCGCGACTGCGACAAGTTCGGTCTGGCGTTTGTCGGTCCTTCGGCCGAGGTGATCGACAGCATGGGCGACAAGGACGCCGCACGCCGAACGGCCGCTGCAGCGGGCGTGCCCATCGTGCCGGGCTGCGATTTGCTCAAAAGCCCCGAGGAAGCAACGGCCGAGGCCGAGCGCATCGGCTGCCCCGTGCTTATTAAGGCGCGCGCGGGCGGCGGCGGTCGCGGTATTCGCAAGGTCGAGCGCGTGGAAGATGCGGCAAAGGCGTTCATCGAGGCGCGTGCCGAGGGTGAGGCCGTTTTTGGCGACGGCGAGTGCTACATGGAGAAGTTCGTTGCGCCGGCGCATCACGTTGAGGTACAGATTATGGCCGATAAGCAGGGCCATGTGTTTTCGCTCGGCGAGCGCGAGTGCTCGGTGCAGCGCCGCAACCAAAAGCTGATCGAGGAGAGCCCCGCGCCGTGCCTCGACGGACGCGATGATATTCGCGCGCGCATGCACAAGGCCGCGCGCGACCTGGCTCGTGCCGTTGGCTATGAGGGCGCTGGCACCATCGAGTTTTTGTACTCAGATGACGGCAATTTCTACTTTATGGAAATGAACACGCGCTTGCAGGTGGAGCATCCGGTTACGGAGTTTGTGACCGATACCGACCTGGTTAAGTGGCAGCTGCGCGTGGCTGCCGGCCAGCCTCTGCCCTTTGAGCAGGAGGACGTACCGGTCCGCAACCACGCCATGGAGTGCCGCATCAATGCCGAAACGCCGGACTTTCTACCGTCATGTGGAACGGTCACCGCGTTGCGTGTGCCGGGTGGTCCGCGCGTGCGCTGGGATTCCGCCATGTTTACCGGAGCGAAAGTTCCGCCGTACTACGACTCCATGCTCGGCAAGCTCATCGTGTGCGCGCCCACGCGTGACGGTGCCATTCGCAAGATGCGCTCGGCTCTGGGCGAGCTCGTGATTGAGGGCGTGAGCGAAAATAGCGAGCTTCAGCTCGACGTGCTGGCAAACGACGAGTTTTTGTCGGGCATGTATCACACCGATCTGATGGGGCATCTCTATGCTGATGAATAGAAAAGCGAAGACGGTCAATGTCCTTGAGGGGCCGATAACCGAGTCGTGCGCCGAGTTCCCCGCGCGCCACGTGTTTGTCAAATGCCCGGAGTGCCGCCGTGTGATCGATGAGGCGCGCCTGCACGACAACCTCGAGGTCTGCCCTCGTTGCGGCAAACACTTTCGCGTGAGCGGTCGCGCGCGCATGCGCATGACGGTCGACGCGGGTACCTTTGAGGAATGGGATGCCAATCTGGCGTCGAAGGACTTCCTCTCGTTTCCCGGTTATGCCGACAAGCTTAAGAGCGTGAGCGAGCGTTCGGGCGAGCGCGATGCCGTTGTGTGCGGCAGGGGCAAAATCTGCGGCTGCGATACCGCGCTCTTCTTTATGGATGCCAACTTTATGATGGGCTCAATGGGCTCCGTGGTGGGCGAGAAGATCTGTCGCACATTTGAGCATGCGACCGAGCTGGGATTGCCAGTTGTCGGCTTTACCGTTTCGGGCGGTGCGCGCATGCAAGAGGGCGTGACATCGCTTATGCAGATGGCCAAGATTTCTGCGGCGGTTAGGCGCCACAGCGAGGCGGGCGGCCTGTATATCACGGTGCTCACCGATCCCACGACCGGAGGTGTAACCGCGAGCTTTGCCATGGAGGGCGACATTATCCTGGCCGAGCCCGATGCCCTGACGGCATTTGCCGGCCCGCGCGTGATCGAGCAGAACATGCACAAGCGTCTGCCCAAGGGATTCCAGCGTTCCGAGTTTTTGCTGGAGCACGGCTTTTGCGATGCCGTTGTTCCGCGTGGTGAGATTGCGCTCACGGTAGGCGAGCTGCTGGCGCTGCACGAAGGGCACGCGCCCGGCCTGGGGGCACCGCATGAGATCGTGCATACGGGTCGTCGCGACAAAAAGCTGGGACACTTGTTTAAGCGCTCGGCCGCACCAAAAAGCGCGCTCGAAATCGTCAAACAGACTCGCTCGGCGAACCGCGCCACGGCAGGCGAGATGATCTCGTTGGGTCTCGACGGATTCGTAGAGCTGCACGGCGACCGCTACTTTGGCGACGATGCTGCCGTGGTGGGCGGCATCGGCTGGAAAGACGGGCGACCCGTGACGGTTATCGCCATCGAGCGCGGTACCACGACCAAAGAGCGCATGCGTCGCAACTTTGGTATGGCACATCCCGAGGGCTACCGCAAGGCACGTCGCCTGATGCACCAAGCCGAGAAATTTGGTCGGCCGGTTCTGTGCCTGGTTGATACTTCGGGCGCGTTTTGCGGCATCGGTGCCGAGGAGCGCGGCCAGGGCGAGGCGATTGCCCAGAATCTCATGGAGATGAGCGGCCTTAAGACGCCGATTGTCTCGGTGGTGACAGGCGAGGGCGGCTCTGGTGGCGCGCTGGCGCTGTCCGTGGCCGACCGCATCCTGATGCTCTCGAGCTCGGCCTATTCGGTCGTGAGCCCCGAGGCCTGTGCGTCGATCCTGTGGAAGGATACCGAGCGCGCGAATGAGGCCGCTGAGGCGCTTAAGCTCACGGCCCCCGATCTGTTGGCGCTCGGCATCATCGACGGCATTGTTGACGATAGGGGCCTGTCGCATGAGGAGATCGCCGGTGTCGTCATGTCCTTGGCATTTGATGCCTTCGATACGCTTGGGCAGCTCGACGACGCGACCCTCACAAACCTCCGCTACGAAAAGTACCGCGCAATCGGTCAGTACCGCACGATGTGACAAAGGGACAGTCCGCATGTCACATTGGGAAAGGCGTTCCATGTCACAAGTTTCTAACACCTCGTTTACAACGACGGTTTTATCAAACGCCATGGCCGTGGTGGACTATCTGTCCAAAAGCATGATGTCGGCGTTGCCGTTTATTGTCTGCGCGGCGCTGTTCCGCACCGTTGCCGTCATTATGGGCGAAGGCATGCTTGGTCTATGGCCTGCCGATTCCGAAATCTATCGCCTGTTCTACAGTTGGCTGTATAACGCTGGCTATTACTTTTTGCCCATCTATCTTGGTTGGGCCGCTGCCCGCCAGCTCGGTTGCTCGGAGCAGCTGGGCATGATGCTGGGCGGCGTATTGATTGTGCCCGATCTGCTTAAGCTCGTTGATGCCGCATCGACGACGGGGGCATCGATGACTTTCGTGTATGGTCTACTTCCCGCGCCGGTCAACGATTACACGACGACTGTTATTCCGGTTCTCATCTCGGTGCCCGTGCTATGGCAGGTGGAGCGTTTCTTTAAGCGCACTATCCCTCAGGCTGTGGCGTTTTCTTTTGTACCGTTTGCAACCATGCTTGTCATGGTTCCGGTGTCGCTGTGTGTTACGGCGCCGGCAGGCAGCTATCTGGGCATGCTGTTGGGACAGCTTATGTTTATGCTTGGCAATTCCGGTGGCATCGTGTCGCTGCTCACGCTCATGGGGCTTGCCGCGGGCTGGGAGTTTCTTAAGATCGCGGGTGTCAGCAACGTTGTCCTATCGCTCGCCTATGCGCAGTTTATGAGTGTGGGAACGGATTCGTGCATCCTGATCGCCGCGACGATGGCAACGTTCGCCGTTTGGGGTATGCCCTTTGGCGCGTCGCTCCGCGTTGCGGATAAGGACGAGAAGGCGCTCATGCTGGGCTATTCAATCTCGGGTATTCTTGGCGGCGTAAGCGAGCCAGCGCTGTACGGATGCGGCTTTAAATATGGCAGGTGTCTGACGTGCATGGCCGTTGGCGGCGCCGTCGGAGGCCTTGTTGCGGCCGTAGGCCACGTTACGGCTTATACCATCGGTATGACGAATGTTCTTATGGTCATTGGCTTTGCCACGGGCGGCATCTCGAATCTGCTGTGGTGCTGCGCTGCCGGCGGCGCAGCATTTGCGGTGTCTGCGGCGCTGAGCTGCTGTTTTGGCGTGGTGCCGACAAAGATGCAGGCGGCAGAAGACGCAGCTGATTCGCTCGAAACAGTGGCGAGCGCTGCTGAAGCAAGCGCATAAATCTGTGCGACAAAAGGACGATTCCTTTGTCATATTCCAAGGCTGCGGCCCGTGTGGGCTGCGGCCTTTTTGTATCTGGAGGACAAAGTGGCTACACTACAATCCGTTTGAGCAATAGATATATAGGTAGTACCGTGGGGACTGATGAGGATGGTCGAGTGGATTGTTCGTCGTGCGCGGGGCGACCGTGCGCGCGTGGGAACGTTGACGGGCATAGTGTGTATTCTCGCCAATGTTGCGCTTTGCGCTGCGAAGGGTGCAATTGGCGTGCTGTCGGGATCGGTTTCGATTGTGGCGGACGCCATGAACAACCTGTCCGATGCCAGCTCGAACATCGTGAGCGTGCTTGGCTTTAAGCTGGCGGGCAAGCCGGCCGACCCCGAGCATCCTTACGGACATGGCCGCTACGAGTATCTCTCGGGTCTGGTCGTGGCGGCGCTCGTGCTGCTGATCGGCCTTGAGCTTATCAAGTCCTCGGTTGAGCGCGTCATCCACCCCGAACCTGTCGAGTTCTCGCTTGCCCTGGTGGCAGTCCTTGCGCTTTCGATGGTCGTAAAGCTTTGGATGGCGGCCCTCAACCAAAAACTCGGCGATCGCATTGAGTCCGAGACGCTGCATGCGACCGCGCAGGATTCCAAGAACGATGTTCTAGCCACGGGCGCCGTGTTGGCGTGCGCGATTGTTTCGCAGGTGACGCATATCAATCTAGATGCATGGGTCGGCCTTGCCGTTGGCGCCTATATTGGCTGGAGCGGCTTTGAACTCATCCAGGATACGATGAGCCCGCTTTTGGGCCAGGCGCCCGATCCTAAGCTGGTCAAGCACATTCGAGACAAAATCATGAGCTACCCCGGCGTTTTGGGCGTTCACGATTTGATGGTTCACGACTACGGCCCAGGCAGAAAGTTCGCAAGCGCTCACGCCGAGATGGCAGCCGAGGCCAGCCCGCTGGAAAGTCACGACACGCTCGACAACATTGAACAGGCATTTAGGAACGAAGACGGCATGATTGTCACGCTCCATTACGACCCCATCGTGACCGACGATCCAAAGGTGGCGAGCATGCGTCTGCGCATCAACGCTATGGCTCAAGAGATTGATAGCCGCCTCTCGATCCACGACCTACGCTGTGTTCCGGGCCCCACGCACACCAACGTGATCTTTGACTGCGTACGTCCCTCGGATTTGGCGATGAGCGCC
>UQTN01000010.1 GCA_900543945.1 uncultured Collinsella sp.
GAAGAGCACATTAAGTGCTCTTCGGCTCGTGCGGAATCTACGAAAATCTCAACCCGGCCCCTCGGACCGGAGCTGCGGTAACTTTGCTGCGAATCCTCGTGTCCGTTGAGCGACGTGCCCCACTCATAATGCTTGGGTCGGTGGGCTGATGTGTTGCATCCCTGAGGGCTAAAAGGTTGAAATGAAGGTGGACAGGCGGTGGAGGCCTTCGTCCAGGTCTTTATCGGAAACGCAATAGCTGAGGCGGACGTGGCCTTCGGTGCCGAAGCAGTCGCCCGGGACTAGGGCTACGTTTGCCTCTTCGATGGCTTTGATGCAGAAGTCTTCGCTGGTTAGGCCGAACTTTTTGATGCTCGGGAAAGTGTAGAAGGCTCCTGCGGGCTCTACTACGTCGAGGCCCATGGCGTTTAAGGCTGCGAGTACGCGTTCGCGGCGGGCTCGGTAGACTTTGAGCATGGGGGTTGGGTCGACGGTCAGGGCTCGGGCTGCGGCGTCCATTTCGAAGGAGACAGCACTCGATACTAAGTATTGGTGAGCCTTTGCGATCTCGGCGATGACGGGGGCCGCTGCTGCGAGCCAGCCCAAGCGCCAGCCGGTCATAGCCCAGGGCTTGGAGAAGCTCTCGATGACCACTGTCTGATCGCGCAGCTCAGGGTGGCGCTGGGCAAAGCGCTCGTAGCCATCCACATAGACGAGGCGGTTGTACACGTCGTCGCAGACCACGTAGATGCCCGCCTGCTCCGCCACGCGCGCTACGGCGTCGAGTGAGGCCGCGCTGAGAATGCAGCCCGTGGGATTGTTGGGCGAGCAGATAACGATGGCCTTGGTCGCCGGGGTCACACAGGCGCGAAGCGCTTCCTCGTCAATCTGGAATTGCGCAGGCTCCGTATCCAAAAAGGCCGCTTTGGCGTGATTGGCTACGACGATGCTCTCGTACAGGCCAAAGGCCGGCGTGGGGATAATGACCTCGTCGCCGGGGTTGAGCATAGCCATGAATGTTGCCGACAGGGCCTCAGTCGCGCCGTCGGTCAGGATGACCTCGTCTGCCGAAAACGTAAGGCCCGCATCCCCCATGTAGGCAGACAGTGCCTCGCGCAGGGCGGGGCGACCGTTGTTGGGCGGATAGTGCGTGTCACCGCGGCCCAACGCGGCGGTCACCTCGGCACTGATAACATCGGGCGTAGGAAAATCGGGCTCGCCAAGCGCAAGCGCGATGCACCCTGGGTGCTGGGCGGCGAGCGCGTTAATCCGACGGATGCCGGAGGGCTTGAGCGTGGCAAGCGAGGTGTTCATAGGCAGACGCATGGCGTTCCTTTCGTAAGGGTTGCACTAGGATAGCGCGGCGAGGCGCCGCCAGACGGTGTAACCTAAACGGAAACCAACCGGAAAGGAGGCGGCATGGAGACGACCGCACGCGGCGATGTACCAAAAACGCTGCAAACCATTGCGTATATCAGTATTCCCAAGAGCGCCGATCTTGAGTTTTTGCTCTGGGACCTGCAGGATGCCATCGCCGCCTATGCACAGATTTCCGGCACCGCACTCCCCCATCCAGTCGACTTGGAGGCGGATGATGCCGGCAGCGTTGCCGGTACCGCCGATGGCATTGTGTTCGCCGTTGAAGATGCACCCAATGATGAAGCGATGGCGCCCATTGAGCAGGTGCTCGACCGCTTTGGCGGCGCAGGGACGCGTGCCTACGTTGTTGTCCAGGCCGACATCGGCGGCCTGGAGCGAGCACACGGGCTCGTCGTGCGTCTGCGAGCGGCGTGCGACCTTCGTGGGCTGTCATGGTGCGGCGGCGTTGTCGCCTGTACCGGCAGCGGCTTCGCGGCGCTTCGTCACTCACCGCGCATGGGACTCTTGCGGCGACCGTTTTCGGAAGCGATGGACAAGCTCGTAGGCGCCGTTCGTATGGGCTGTTCGGTTGAGCATGCGCAGCGACTTGGTGGTGGTAATGCCGAGGACGTCGACGCCGACGGCATGGCTTGCGCCGAGCCAGCCGTGCCCGTGCCGATCTGGCGAGGCGTTCTGAAACACCTCGGCGCCCGCACTCAATCAATAATCTAAATTAATGAGCTGCCCAGTCAACGGCTTCACTCCAACGCTCGACAAGCCGCTCCAAACGCCACGCCGCGTTGGCAGGACTCGTCGACGGCAGCACGATGGCGGGTAGCCCCGTCCGCTCTTGTAGATAGCGTTTGTAGAGCCGTCCGGCCGTGCCGCCGTTGCAAACAACGATCTCGATCGGCGTGGCATCCACAATGCGTTCAATATGTGCCGGCACAACGTTTTTGATGCTAGCGTCACTCGAGCCCTTAATGTCGCAGCTCTCGATCACGTCCCACAGGGCCACACCGCCGTTGAGCAGCATAGCCCGCTTGGCAGCAATCGAGGCGGCGAGCGTCGCGGGCTCGCCGCTCGCCAAAGAGTCTCCCTCGTTGGGCGGCACAGGCACACCGAGACACGCCGCCGTGACCCGCCAAAAGCGGTTCTGCGGATTGCCATAGTAGAAGGCATTGGCACGCGAGAGCACCGAGGGAAACGACCCCAGCACCAAAACGCGCGAGCGCTCGTCAAACACGGGTTCAAACCCATGCTCAATATGTTGATAGCCCTCGTCGGACGCAGCCATGGCCTAGGCCCTCAACAGATAGCGTACCTCGTAGGGTGCAAGCTCAAGGGCACCCGTTAGCTCGACTGTGGGCGCGCCGTCGGCAAGTAGGTCGGCAAAGGAGCCGTTGAGCTCGCCGGCTCCAAAGGTATAGGGCTCGTTCACGGCATTGACCGCCACGAGCACCGTCGCGTCGTCGCAGGCGCGCTCGAACAGCAGCTGCTTGTTCTGGATCACCACGTTGCGATAGGCACCGTAGTTGAGAGCACGGGCCGCCGCGTCGTCGGCCGAGCGAAGGTGCGCAAGCTGCGTGATGAACGCCGTCAGCTCGTTGGGCGCAGGCTCATCGAGCGCAGGTCGCAGCGCCCAGTCGCCATCGGGGCCGCCCTTTTCGCCGGCAATTCCCCACTCGCTGCCATAGTAGACACACGGAATGCCCGGCATGCCAAAGAGCATGCCATAGGCGGGACGCAGGCACGACTTGTCGGTGAGGATGCTCGCCAGGCGCGGCACGTCGTGGTTGTCGACAAACGACAGCAGGTGTTTGCCGCGGTAGATGCACCACGGATCGCCGCCAAACTGGCGATGCAGCGAATGGGCAATCTCGAACATGTTGACCGAGTTAAAGCTGGAGTACAGGCCCTTGTAGCACTCGTAGTTGGTGCAGGAGTCAAGCATCTCGTCGTTGACGATCTGGTTGTAGTCGCCGTGGAGCGTCTCGCCGATCAGCACAAAATCGGGCTTGAGCTCGCGGGTAAAGGTATGCAGACGACGCATGAAGTCGCGGTCGAGCATATAGGCAACGTCCAGGCGCAGGCCGTCGACGCCAAACACGTCAGCCCAACGGCGCACGGACTCGAGCAGGTAATCGACCACAGCGGGATTTTGCAGGTTGAGCTTCACAAGTTCAAAATGGCCTTCCCAACCCTCGTACCAAAAGCCGTCGCCATAGCAGGAGTCGCCGTCAAAGCTAATGTGGAACCAGTCCTTGTACGGCGAGTCCCACTTACGCTCCTGCACATCACGGAAGGCCCAGAAGCCGCGGCCGACGTGGTTGAAGACCGCATCGAGCACCACACGGATGCCATGGGCGTGCAGCGTCTCGCATACGGCGGCAAAATCGGCATCCCCGCCCAGGCGGCGGTCGACATGGCGCAGGCTGCGCGTATCGTAGCCGTGGCTGTCGGATTCGAGCGGCGGGTTGATGAGCACAGCGCCAACGCCGAGTTCTTGCAGGTAGTCAGCCCATTGGGCGATCTTCATGATGGGTGCATCGGGGTTGGGCGCAGCGTTGACAGCCTGGGCGAGTTCATCCTCGGCAACGGGAGCGGCGTTTTCGCGCGGAGCTCCGCAAAAGCCCAGCGGATAGATCTGATAGAACGTCGTCTCGTATGCCCACATAGCAACCTCCCGGTAAGCTCAACACAACGATATCCATTGTATGCCCGGCTTGTATCCTCTCCCCCAAAATAAGTTGCGGTGAAATAATTCCTGCTTGGGCCTTCAGAGGCCTTAAACAGGAGCTATTCCACCGCAGCTGATGAGGGGACGTGATTAGGCGACGGGCTTTGCGCGGCGTATGGCTGGGAACAGTACGGTGATGGCAAGGATGACGCCCACGACGGTAATCGCCCCGCCCGCAAAGCCAATCCAAGCGATACCGGGACCCGAAACCACGGCGCCGCCGATTGCGGTGCCCGTGCCGATACCGAGGTTAAACAGGCCCGAGAAGATCGACATGGCGACGGCCGACGAATCCGCCGGCGTGTACTTGATGAGCTCGGCCTGGAACGCAACGTTAAAGGCCGTGGAGCAGCAGCCCCATAGCGCGCAGACGGCAAGCACTGCTACGAGCGACGATGCGACCGGACCCACGAGCAGCAGAGCCACCGGCACGCCGGAGAGCGTGATAGCCAAGAACGGGAAGCGATGCCCATCGAACAGGCGGCCAAACAGCCAGCTTCCGAGCAGACCAGAGCAGCCAAACGCCGTCAGCGTCATGGTAATAGCGCTTGCGTCGACGTGCGCGACCTGCGCCAGGAACGGCTCGATATAGCTGTAACCCGCATAATAGCCGGTCGCCATAAAGACCGTGACCGCGTAGAGCGCAATCAGGAACGGGTTCTTGAGCAGCTCGGGCAGCTGTTTGACGGTAAAGCGCTCGCCCGCCGGCATGGCCGGGAACACCGCGGCCTGGTAGACAACCGCGACAGCCGAGAGGGCCCCGACCGCGGCGAATGTCATGCGCCAGCCCACGGCCAGTCCGATGGCGCGGCCGATCGGCAGGCCAAAGATCTGCGCGATGGACGAGCCCGTGGCGATCATGCTAATGGCGAGCGCCCCGTGGCGACTGTCGACCAGGCGCGAGGCCATAATCGAGGCGACCGACCAGAACACGGCATGTGCGCAAGCGACCACCAGGCGCGCACAGACCAGGATGGGATATGTCGGTGCCACAGCGGACAGGAACTGACCCAGAGAAAACACGGCGAGCACGCCGAGCAGCATACGCTTGAACTCAAAGCGCGAGGCAAACACCATGAGTGGCAGCGACAGCAGCATGACGCCCCAAGCATAGACCGAGATCATGATGCCTGCCTGGGCCTCGGTGAGCGAGAACGACGCGGCGATATCAGTCAGAAGGCCGATGGGCATGAACTCCGACGTGTTGAACACGAACGCACAGCAGGCGAGCCCGATAAGCGGGAGCCACTGCTTGAGCGAGATGCCATCTTGTCTTGCCTGAGTCATGTAGGAACCCTCTCCGATTGTCTTGAGCGATGGGCGATTATATAGCAACGGCCCCGCATCCGTCAGTACAGATGCGGGGCCGCAATCAACTCAATACACAGGGGTTGCGCCGTCAATAAATAGCTAAGCCAACCCCAGCAATATGCCCGCCGAATGCACGACAAACGCCACGATCCAGGCGACCGTCACCTGAAACGCGAATACGGCCACGGCATAGCGCGCGCCCAGCTCGCTCTTGACGGCGCCGATGGACGCCACGCACGGCGGGTACAGCAGCGTAAAGACCAAGAACACGTAAGCGGTAAACGGCGAAAACATGGCTGACAGTGCCGCGGGAGAGGTTGCGCCCAAAAGCACCGTGAGCGTCGAGATGACGCTCTCCTTGGCAATGAGTCCCGTGACGAGTGCCGTCGAGGCGCGCCAGTCGCCAAAACCGAGCGGGGCCAACACCGGCGCGATGATGCTGCCGAGGCCCGCAAGCAGGCTTTGCGACTGGTCGGCGACCACGTTAAAGCGGATATCGAACGTCTGCAGGAACCAGATGACCACCGTAGCGGCAAAGATAATGGTAAAGGCCTTGGTGATGAAGTCCTTGGCCTTATCCCATGCCAGCATCACCGTCGTCTTGACGCTCGGCAGGCGGTAATTGGGAAGCTCCATGATAAACGGAACCGGGTCGCCCTTAAATGCCGTGCGGTTGAGCACCAAAGCCGCGATGCAGCCGACCACGATACCGATCAGATAGAGCGAGACCATGGCGGGGACCGTCGCCTGCGGGAAAAATGCTCCGCACAGCAAGCCGTAAACCGGCAGCTTGGCCGAGCAACTCATAAACGGCGTGAGCATGACCGTCATCTTGCGGTCGTGCTCGGACGGCAGCGTGCGCGTCGACATGATAGCCGGCACGGTGCAGCCAAAACCGACGAGCATGGGCACGAAGCTGCGGCCCGACAGGCCAAAGCGACGCAGCACTTTATCCATGACAAAGGCCACGCGCGCCATGTATCCGGAGTCTTCCAGAATGGAAAGGAACAAGAAGAGCACGACGATAATCGGCAGGAAGGTCAGCACGCTGCCCACGCCCGTAAGCACGCCGTCGACAGCCAGCGAGCGCACCACGTCGTTGGTTCCAAACGCCTTGAGGCCCGCATCGGCCGAGGCGATGATGGCAGCGATGCCGTCCTCCATAAGTCCCTGCAACGCCGCGCCGATCACGCCAAACGTCAGCCAAAAAACGAGGCCCATGATCACCAGGAACGCCGGGATGGCCGTATAGCGACCCGTCAGGATGCGGTCGATCTTGACGGAGCGCACGTGCTCGCGGCTCTCGTGCGGCTTGACGACGCAACGCCCGCACACGTCGCCGATAAAGCTAAAGCGCATATCGGCCAGCGCGGACAGGCGATCGGTGCCGGCCTCGCCCTCCATCTGGGTAATGATGTGCTCGATGGCGTCGAGTTCGTTGCGATCCAGGTGAAGCGACTCGGTTACCAGCTCGTCGCCCTCAACCAGCTTGGTCGCCGCAAAACGCACCGGAATATGCGCCGTCGCGGCATGGTCCTCGATAAGGTTGGCGATGCCGTGGATGCAGCGATGCAGCGCGCCGCCGTCCGGGCCATCGGGCGCGCAGAAGTCCAGGCGACCGGGACGCTCGCGGAACCGCGCCACGTGCAGAGCGTGTTCCACCAGCTCACCGATGCCCTCGTTGCGGGCGGCGCTAATGGGGACAACAGGCACGCCCAACAGGCTCTCGAGCAGGTTGACGTCCACGGCGCCGCCGTTGGCCGTCACCTCGTCCATCATGTTGAGCGCGATGACCATGGGGCGATCGAGCTCCATAAGCTGCAGCGTCAGGTACAGATTGCGCTCGATGTTGGTGGCGTCGATGATGTCGATGATAGCGTCGGGGGTTTCGTCCAAGATGAATTGGCGGCTGACGATCTCTTCGCCCGTGTACGGCGACAGCGAATAGATGCCAGGCAGGTCGGTAACGCTCGCCTCGGGGTGGTTACGGATAGTGCCGTCCTTGCGGTCGACCGTCACGCCGGGAAAGTTACCGACATGCTGGTTGGAGCCCGTCAGCTGGTTGAATAACGTGGTCTTGCCGCAGTTTTGGTTGCCGGCGAGGGCAAAGTGCAGCGGCGCGCCCTCGGGCACGGCCGTCTTTGCCGCACGGGGCGAATACGTCCCCTCGCCGAGTGCCGGATGCTCCGTCGTGCCGATTGCAGCGTTAGCGCGCGGACCCATATCGGTATCGTGAATGCCCACAAGCTCAATGCGGGCGGCATCGTCCTTGCGCAGTGTCAACTCGTAGCCGCGCAGGCGAATCTCGAGCGGGTCGCCCATGGGGGCGTACTTCATCATGGTGACTTCGGTGCCCGGCGTTAAACCCATGTCCAAAATATGCTGTCGGAGTGCCCGATCGTCCGATGCCACCGATGCGACAACGGCGTCCTTTCCGATCTCGAGTGTATCGAGCTTCACGCGCTCATCCTTTCGTTAGACGCGGTTAACCGTTTACCGGGGCTAACCAACTCGTAACGACAAATGATAGCGCTCTGAACTATTTTATAAAGTCAAATACCGATGTTTACCTGCGCAAACTTTATGCGGTGCGCCCCGAAAGCTCTTTGCGCATACCGCTCAGCGAGATCGAAATGGAACCCGACCGCGCGGTAGCAGTGAGTCGATCACCCTCAACCGACCCCGTGCATGTAAAGGGCGCCTTGCCCATCAAGACGTGGGAGATAGTACCCGAGAGCTCAAAGAAATCGCACTCAGCGCGGGCACCCGAGAGAGCGATATTGAGACCCCTGACGTTTAGTACTGCCCTGAGCGCGCCGTTCACCCCATGTGAAAACGTCACCTCGCCGCGCTTGCTCCCCACCGGCGTCTGGGCCAAAACCACATACGTACCCTCAAGCATGGCTCCTCCTCTAAGCAGACTTTTTGAAACGGGCAAGTAGTCTACTTTTACATATGGCGCTCCAGGAAGCGGAAGGCTAGGCGGATCCAGGGACGGACGGAAACCTGCTTGTCCTCGTTGTCGACCGCGGTGTTGGCGTTGCCGAGCGAAAGGCCGTGGCCGCCCTGGTCAAAGACGTGCATCTCGCATGCGACGCCCTCCTCGGCCATGCGCTGCGCAAACGGATAGGCCTGCGCGATCGGCGCCGTCTTATCGTCGGACACGCCCCACACAAAGGTCGGGGGCATCTGACGCGAAACGTGCGTGGTAGGGCAAATGTCGGCCAGGTGCTCATCGGTCGCCTCGCCGCCCGTCACCATCGACAGATAGTCGTTGAGCAAATCGCGCCCCGTCTTGCCACCCGTCTTGGGCACGCGCAGGTCGATGCGCGGGTCGCGCGTCTGCATATCGCGCACATAGGCAAGGTCGAGCAACGGATAGCCCAGCACCACGGCGTCGGGACGAATATCCTCCGGACGAGCCCCGGCAAGGCCCGCGAAGGGTCCGGTCTTCCACTGCGTTGCCAACGAGGCGCAGATCATGCCGCCCGCCGAGAAACCCACGATGCACACGCGCTTGGGATCGACATGCCACTCGTCGGCGTTGGCGCGCACGGTAGCGACCATCTTGGCGAGGTCCGCCTGCGGGTGCGGAAAGCTCACGTCGCCCGTGGCGCTCGTCACATAGTTGAGCACAAAGGCCTGGTAGCCGCGGTCCAAAAACGCAAACGCCACCGGGTCCTGCTCGTGCGGAGCGATATGCGTAAGCCCGCCTCCGCCGCAGATGATCACCGCGGGGCGGCGGCCATTGGGCTTGTCGGGCAGCGGCTCGGCACCCAGATACGTAAACGTCGCCGGATAATCCTCGGTCGGCTCCTCGCCCCACAGCGCATGGTTCTCAATAATCATAGGTGCTCCCTCCGTGCGATTCGTGCGCACTCGTTTTTCGCACCTTAGCGTACCCCACTTGAGCCCGCGGCGCAGAAACACCCCCGCAATAAGTTGGCCTTCAACTGATATATCACAAAATCGCTGTTCAGAGGCATCGTTAAGCAGCGTAAAATAGGAGCGCTGACCATGCTGGGAAACACGTACGAAACGTTTCCGGCAAACCACACGCGTGCAACATGCACGCCTGATACGTTGGAGGCATCTATGGGTCTGCTCGATTCGCTCAAGTCCACGTTCACTTCGTCGGGCGAGGCGTCCGTTCCGCCCGCAGCAAGCTTCGCCACCCGCGAAGGCGTCATCTACGCTCCCGTCAACGGCGTGCTCGTCAATCTGAGTGAGGTTCCCGACGAGACCATCGCCTCGGGCATGCTCGGCCAGGGCTACGGCATCGAGCCCATTACCGACACCATCTATGCGCCCGCCAACGGCCGCATCGGCGCCACCACCGTCACCAACCACTCCATCGGCATGATCACCGAGGACGGTCTTCGCGTGTTCATCCATGTTGGCCTGGGCACCGTGGAAATGAACGGCAAGGGTTTTGCCCGCTTTGTCGAGATGGGCGACACGGTCAAGGCCGGCCAGCCGCTCATCAGCTTCGATCGCGAGGCCATCAAGGCCGCCGGTCACGAGGACATCGTGACCGTCATCATCTCTGAGCTCGACCGCCTCAAGAGCATCGACCACGTCGGCGAGTCTGGCACGCTTATCGGCGGCAATCCGCTCGTCAAGCTTGGCGATCCGCTGCTGGTTGCCAAGACCAAGTAGCCAGGCCCCGCGCCACACAGCCAAAAGGCACCTCGTCAAGCGCCCGCGACCATTTGGCCGCGGGCGCTTTTCGTTTGAAAAACCATCCCGCCAATGCCTTATCTGTATAGCCCAAATGAGCCGAGCTGCTAGAATATCGAACTGTATGGATAACTATCATTCAACCGTTATGGGAGGATACGTGAACCGCACCAAAATCGCGCAGCTCTATGCCGATGCCGAGTCGCTCGGCGGCCAGACCGTCACCGTCGCCGGCTGGGTCAAGTCCGTCCGCGACATGAAGAACTTTGGCTTTGTCACGCTCAACGACGGCAGCTGCTTCCGCGACCTGCAGGTCGTCATGAACCGCGAGGCGCTCGACAACTACGACGAGATCGCCCATCAAAACGTCTCGGCCGCACTCATTTGCACCGGCACCGTCAAGCTGACCCCCGATGCGCCCCAGCCCTTCGAGCTTTCTGCCGCCTCCATCGAGGTCGAGGGCACGAGTGCCCCGGATTACCCGCTGCAGAAGAAGCGCGCAACCGTCGAGTTCCTGCGCACCCAGCAGCACCTGCGCCCGCGCACCAACCTGTTCCGCGCCGTGTTCCGCATCCGCTCTGTCGCGGCCGCTGCCATCCACCGCTTCTTCCAGGAGCAGGGCTTTGTCTACGTCAACACCCCCATCATCACCACGAGTGACTGCGAGGGCGCCGGCGAGATGTTCCGCGTGACCACGCTCGACCCCAAAAATCCGCCCCTCACCGAGTCCGGCGAGGTCGACTGGAGCCAGGACTTCTTTGGCAAGCACGCAAGCCTTACCGTATCCGGCCAGCTCAACGCCGAGAACTTCGCCATGGCCTTTGGCGACGTGTACACCTTTGGCCCCACCTTCCGCGCCGAGAACTCCAACACCACGCGCCATGCCGCCGAGTTTTGGATGATCGAGCCCGAGATGGCCTTCGCCGACCTCAACGACTACATGGATAACGCTGAGGCCATGCTCAAGTACGTCCTCAAGGACGTCATGGCAACCTGCCCCGACGAGCTCAATATGCTCAACAAGTTTGTGGACAAGGGTTTGCTCGAGCGCCTAGACCACGTGGCAAACTCCGACTTTGCCCGCGTCACCTATACCGAGGCCGTCGAGATCCTGGAGCAGGCCGTCGCCGCCGGTCACAAGTTTGACTATCCCGTGAGCTGGGGCATTGACCTGCAGACCGAGCACGAGCGTTTCCTGACCGAGGAGCACTTTAAGCGCCCGACCTTCGTGACCGACTACCCGGCCGAGATCAAGGCCTTCTACATGCGCATGAACGAGGACGGCAAGACCGTCGCCGCCGCCGACTGCCTGGTGCCGGGCATCGGCGAGATCATCGGTGGCTCCCAGCGCGAGGAGCGCCTGGATCTGCTCGAGGCCCGCATCAAGGACCTGGGCATGAATCCCGAGCAGTACAAGTACTACCTTGACCTGCGCCGCTACGGTTCCTGCAAGCACGCCGGCTACGGTCTGGGCTTCGAGCGCTTGGTGATGTACCTCACCGGCGTGGGCAACATCCGCGACGTCCTGCCGCACCCGCGCACCGTGGGCAACGCTGACTTCTAATCATCGGGCACTAGCTCGCGTCGCCACGTGCAACACTCATCGCACAAGCGCCTCTCGGCAAGCCGAGGGGCGCTTTTTTCAACAGCATCCGTCAAGCTTTTGGCAAGTTTTTGGTCAGTTGGGCAGGGCTGTTGAAAACTCGACCCGCCGCTTGCCGACGGCTACCGACCGCCCAGGGCGTCCTGCACCCCTGGGAAAGCCCCGCGTCCTAGGCTCCATACCGTCGCCACCCAAAACGGAAAGGACGTGGGCGCCATGACCGAAGCCGTTGTTGAAAACTACGAGACCACGACCAGGGGCTCCGCCTCGATGGCAGCCTATCGCGCCGTACGCATCCTGCAGCTTTTGAGCGAGAACACCGGCGAGGACAAGGCGCTGCTTTCCGACGAGCTGGTCGAGCTCCTCGCCCATCCCGACGACCCCGCCCGCATGCCCATCTCGGCGGCACGCCGCAGCATCTATACCTCGATATCCGCACTTCGTCACGCCGGATACGAAATCGACTATAAACGCGGCGTGGGCTATCGGCTCCTCACCCGCCCGCTTGCTGACGAGGAGATCATACGGCTCCATGGCATGGTCATGCGCAACCGATCGACGCCCATAGCCATTCGAAAAAGCATGGCGCAGCACCTGGTCGCCATGGCGAGCGCCGATGTTCGCGGCTATCTCGATATGCCCGAACCGACACCGGCCGCCAACGACGTGCCCGTCAAGACAACGCGTCCGCGCGCCAATCGTATCGACACGTGCGAGCTCGTCGAACAGGCTATCGACCATGGAACAACTGTCAGCTTTGATATCTCAAACGTCCTGACCCGAGGCGAAACCGAGGTGGTGCGGATGACGGTCCGGCCCTTTGCCATCAGGCAACGCGATGGCGTCTCGTATCTGCTGGGAACGGTCTACGACACCCGAGGCGCCGATGACACCCTGCGCACCGTTGAGGTCAGCCGCATGAGAAACGTCAGCACGCGTTTGCTCGACGGCAAGAAACTCTTTGCCGCGCTAGATGAAGAAGACAGTCCCGCGCCCGCAGCGTAAGCCCCGTTGCCGTCCGTCGTTCCTCAGCACCGCCCATCCGGTTCAGTATTAAAAAACCCGCCAGGTTATTGTAAAAATGGACATCGGCGTTACTATAGTCCCACTTGCACTTTTTCCTAGTGCAGTGTTTCCAGCCATTTTTATACTGGGGGTAATGATATGAAGGACATCACCATCAGCCGCAGGAGCCTTCTTGTCTCCGCTGGCCTGCTCGCGCTCGCTCCGCTCGCCGGATGCGGCGGCAACTCTGGTTCTGGCTCCGCTGCCGCCGGTTCCGACTACACCATCGGCGTTCTGCAGCTCACCGAGCACTCCGCGCTCGATGCCGCCAACGACGGCTTCGTCAAGGCCATCAAGAAGAGCGGTCTCAAGGTCAAGATCGACCAGAAGAACGCCCAGAACGACCAGTCCACGTGTAAGTCCATTGCCGACAAGTTCGTAGGCGACGGCGTCAACCTGATCTACGCCATCGCTACGCCCGCCGCGCAGGCTGCCGCCGGCGCCACCGCTGATATCCCCATCGTTGGCTGCGCCATCACCGACTACGCCGCTTCCGGCCTGGTCCAGGACAACGACAAGCCCGGCACCAACGTCACGGGCGCTTCCGACCTCACCCCGGTCGCCGAGCAGCTCGAGATGATGCAGAAGGTCCTGCCCGACGTTAAGAAGGTCGGCCTGCTCTACTGCACCGCCGAGTCCAACTCCGACGTCCAGATCAAGGCCGCCAAGAAGGAACTCGACAAGCTGGGCCTCGAGTACACTGACTTCACCGTCTCGAGCTCCAACGAGATTCAGTCCGTCGTCGAGTCTGCCGTGGGCAAGGTCGACGCGCTGTACTCCCCCACCGACAACACCATCGCCGCGGGTGCCTCGCAGGTCGGCCAGATCTGCAAGGAGAACAAGCTCCCCTTCGTGACTGGCGAGGAGGGCATGTGCAAGGCCGGCGGCGTGTTCACCCTCTCCATCAACTACGAGGACCTGGGCTACGTTGCAGGCGAGATGGCCGTTAAGATCCTGAAGGGCGAGGCCAAGCCCGAGGATATGCCGATCAAGCACCTCTCGAGCAAGGACCTGGTCGTCGTCAAAAACGACGAGATGGCCGAGGCCCTGGGTATCGACCTTTCCGCTCTGGACGCGTAGCGCCATGCGCGATAACGCGTCTAGGGCCCGCACGCGCGCTACTGTTGCGTTATTCAATATCTGAGTCATTGGGGCGAACGCTAAAGACCGGCGTTCGCCCTGCTTGTTTCAGGTAAAACAAAACGTCTGTCCATCGCTCTTTTATGCAGTGGTACCGCTATTATGGAAAATCACGTGTCCACCCTATCCTAGGAGGTATGAAGCATGCTCATTGCATTGCAGGGCGCCGTTTCGCAGGGCGTCCTCTGGGGCATCATGGTGCTCGGCGTGTTTATCACGTTCCGCCTGCTCGACATCCCCGATATGACCTGCGACGGCAGCTTTGCCCTCGGCGGCTGTGTTTGCGCCGTGCTCATCGTCAACAATAACGTCGACCCCTTGCTCGCCGTGCTGGCCGGCATGTGCGCCGGTGCCATTGCCGGCGCCGTCACGGGCATCTTGACCACCGTCTTTGAGATTCCCGCAATCCTCGCCGGAATCCTTACGCAGATCAGTCTGTGGTCCATCAACCTGCGCATCATGGGCAAATCAAACACGCCCATCCTTGCCAAGGGCACCATCTTCTCATCCGTCAGCCACATGACGGGCCTGCCGCAGTCCACCGTTGCCATCATCCTGGGCATTGTGCTGGCCGTGGCCATCGTCGCCATCCTGTACTGGTTCTTTGGCACCGAGATCGGCTCGGCGCTGCGTGCCACCGGCAACAACGAGTACATGATCCGCGCCCTGGGCGTTAACACCAACACCACCAAGATGATTGCCCTCGTGCTCTCCAACGCCCTTATCGGCCTTTCGGGTGCGCTCATCTGCCAGAGCCAGAAGTATGCCGATATCGGCATGGGCACCGGCGCCATCGTTATCGGTCTTGCCGCCATTGTTATCGGCGAGGTGCTCGGCCGCCTGCTGCCCGGCGGTCTGACGCAGTTTAGCGTCCGTCTTGCCTCCGCCGTCTTTGGCTCCGTGGTCTACTTCCTTATTCGCGCCATCGTGCTGCAGCTGGGCATGGACGCCAACGACATGAAGCTGCTCTCCGCCGTAATCGTTGCCGTGGCCCTGTGCGTGCCCGTGGTTTGGGAGCGCTATAAGCTCCGCAGCTCCTACACGAGGGGAGATGAGGCAGATGCTTAAGCTCTCGCACGTCAAGAAGACCTTTAACAAGGGCACCGTCACCGAGAAGCGCGCTCTTACCGGCGTCGACCTCACTCTGAATGATGGCGACTTTGTAACCGTGATTGGTGGCAACGGCGCCGGCAAGTCCACGTTGCTCAACATGATCGCCGGCGTATATCCGCTCGATTCGGGCGTTATCGAGCTCGACGGCACCGACATCTCGCGTCTGAGCGAGTCGCAGCGCGCCAAGTACCTGGGCCGTGTGTTCCAGGACCCCATGCGCGGCACCGCAGCCGACATGCAGATTGCCGAGAACCTGGCCCTCGCCAAGCGCCGCGGCCAGCGCCGCGGTCTTTCGTGGGGCGTTACCAAGGCCGAGAAGGACGAGTACGTTAAGCTGCTCAAACGCCTGGACCTTGGCCTGGACACACGCCTCAACGCCAAGGTCGGTCTGCTCTCGGGCGGCCAGCGCCAGGCACTCACCCTGCTGATGGCCACGCTCACCAAGCCGCGCCTGCTGCTGCTCGACGAGCACACCGCGGCCCTCGATCCCAAGACGGCTTCTAAGGTACTCAACCTGACCGAGGAGATTGTCGACGAGAACCACCTGACCACGCTCATGGTCACGCATAACATGAACGACGCCATCCGTCTGGGCAACCGTCTGATCATGATGCACGAGGGCCATGTGATCTACGACGTGGCCGGCGACGAGAAAAAGTCGCTCACCGTCGCCGACCTGCTCCAGAAGTTCGAGGAGGTCTCGGGCGGCGAGCTCGCCAACGACCGCATGCTGCTGAGCTAACGACCTAGAAAACCACCACAAAGGGGACAGGCACCTTTGTGGTGGTTTTCGTTAACCCTTATATCGAGCGCAGAAGCCCGTCCAATGTGATCGGACGGGCTTTTTGGTGGGTATCATGGTTGGACGATCATGAGGAGGTTTCCCTACATGGAATTGTTTGAGCCAATTCTTCATTTCTTTGCACAACGATGGGTCCACAACATCATCTGGGCAGGTATCTTGGCTATCGGCACGGCCGTTGCCGCCAAGATCGCGTCCAAGACCCTGCACCACCTGCTTAGCCGCGACGACAACCCACTCCCTTCATCAAGCATCTTCATCAACATCGCGCGCGCCGTCATATGGACGATCGGCGGCAGCTTTATCCTCGACAACTGCTTTGGCATTAATGCAAACGCCCTCGTCGCCGCTCTTGGCGTCGGCGGCATCGCCATCTCACTCGGCTTTCAGGACACGCTTTCTAACCTTATCGGCGGTATGCAGGTTACGTTTATGGGCATCATCAAGCCCGGCGACAATATCGAAGTCGGCGGCGTGTCGGGCGTGGTCCAAGATATCACCTGGCGCCATACGACTATCGAGGACGCCTGCGGGCAGACCATCATCGTCCCCAATTCAAACATCTCCAAGAACACGCTCGTGCACTTGATGCCCTTTGGGCGCGTTGCCGTGCCCGTTGCCGTAAAGGACACGTCCAAGTGGGCCTCGTTGGACGCGCTGGCAGATGAGCTTACCGACGCCACCAAGACCGCTGTGCTTCCTATCTCTGGCTTTGACAAGGAGCCGTACGTGCTCTTTAGCGAGATCGGCGACTTTGGCGTCAAGGGCAAAATCATCTTTATCGTCAGCGACGACAGCACCACTTTCACGGCAGCCGACGCCTGCATCCGCGCCATCGCCCCCATCATCGCCTAAACCACCGCAAAGGGGACAGGCGCCTTTGTGGTGGTTTTCATTCGTGGTACCATGGTTGATATCGTTGTTTAAACGACTAAGGGAGTAGACACCATGGAAGAGGCCTATCGTCAAGCACGCAAGCGCGGCGAGCAAGGACGTCGACGCGCCATTAGCCAAAGCGAGCATCCATACCTTACCGACCTCGACAGTTTGGTTGCTCAGCTCCCCTTAGGTCAGCGAGAGAATGTCGGTCTAAGGGATATTCCGCTCGAAATGGTCGTCGGCACGGTCACCAAAGGCCGTCAGTCTGCCTTTTCGTGTAACTTTATGCCCCTGCTGCCGTTTAACACCGAGTTCGCCCGCAAGTGGTCCAACCTCTACGACATCCAGGTAACCGAGGGCTATCGCGACCCCATCATCGTCACCGAGTTTATGCATCGGTTCTATGTCCAGGAAGGCAACAAACGCGTTAGTGTCCTCAAATTCCTGGACGCTCCAACGGTTTCGGCTAAGGTCACCCGTCTCTACCCCGGCAAATGGGATTCCGTCGAAAGCCGCCTGTACGGCGAGTTCTGCGCGTTTTGGCGCGTCTGCCCCCTATACGAGATCGAGTTCTCGCGTGAGGGAAGCTACGAAACGCTCGCCAAGATGCTCGGTCAGAACCTTATCGAAAAATGGCCGCAGAAAAAGATCGACTACCTGCGCCACACCTTCCTGCTCTTTAAGCGCGCCTACCTTCGCGCAGGCGGCGACCACCTAGACATCACGCCCGCCGACGCCATGCTCGTATACCTCAATGTGTACAACCAGGACCGTCTGCTGGACACGCCGACGGACATCGTCGTAAACCGCCTGTGCAAGATCTGGCGTGAGCTGGTCATCGCCGGGAAAAGTGACGAGGACAAGGTCGATCTTGTCGAAGCACCGAGCGTCGATGAGGAGGAGTCGCCTGCCAAGTCCACCTCCGGCGTGCTCAACTTCTTTATGGGCAAGACCGTCTATTCGGCGGCCAACCCCCTGCGCATCGCCTTTATCCATGAGTTCACCTGTGCGGCATCGAGCTGGGACAGCCTGCACGACCAAGGGCGTCAGTATCTCGATGAGCACTTTGGCGGTATCGTGCGCACCGAGGCGTTCGAGGACTGCCGCGATCCGGACGTGTTCTACGCCGCCGTGGAAACGGCTGTCAAACATGGGGCAAACGTCATCTTCTCGACCTCGCACCGCCTGATGGAATACACGCTCAGAGCTGCCGTCGAGTATCCTCAGGTACGATTCCTCAACTGCTCTATCGGCCTTCCCCACCAAAGCGTCCGTTCGTACTTTGGCAAGATGTACGAGGCCAAATTTCTCTTGGGCGCCCTTGCCGCCAGCATGGCGGACAACCACCGCATCGGTTACCACGCGTCGGTCTTCGCCTCGGGCGCACTCAGCGAGATCAACGCCTTTGCGATTGGTGCCTCGCTGCTCGACCCCCGTGCGCAAATTATCCTGACCTGGGGCGATGTGCCCGCCGGAGGCCTTGCCGAGGCCATGTGCCGCGAAGGTGTGAGCGTCATGACCGGCGCCGACATGTCAAAGTCGCTCGAAGACCCCACGGCCTATGGACTTCACCGCCTGGTTGATGGCAAGGTTACCGGCATTGCCATGCCGGTATGGAACTGGGGCCGATACTACGAGCTTATCGTGCGAAGCCTGCTGCATGGCACCTGGGACGAGACCGCCGATGACCAGCAGGTGCGCGCCGTCAACTACTGGTACGGTATGAGCTCCGGCGTCATCGATATTCGCTACGCTCCGGGCCTACCCTATCAGACGCGTAAACTTGTGCAGCTGCTTCGCAACGGCATTGTCGAGGGCTCCATCAACCCATTTGGCGGCGAGCTCCACAGCCAGGACGGCGTGGTTCAGATTGAGGGCTTCCCTCCCCTGCCGAGTACGCAGATTGTCGAGATGAACTGGCTGGCTGACAACGTTATAGGCTCGATTCCGCAGCTCGATAACGAGCCGGAGGTCCGTGCCCTATGAATATCCTAGCCATTGCCGATGTAGAGGAGCGCTGCCTGTGGGAATGTTTTCGCAAGGAGCGCTTTGAGGACGTTGACCTGATTCTATCCGCAGGCGACCTGGATCCGGACTATCTTGAGTTTTTGGTCACTGTCATCAACAAACCGCTTGTGTACGTTCGTGGCAACCACGACGACCGCTACGCGCGCCATGCACCGGGCGGGTGCATTTGTGTTGAGGACAGCGTATATGTGTACCGAGGTATTCGCATTGCGGGTCTGGGCGGTTCCATGCGCTACCGCGACGGCGCGAACATGTATACCGAGCGCGAGATGGCAAAACGCATGCGCAAGCTATCGCGAAAAATCGCACTGGTAGACGGATGCGATATTCTACTTACCCATGCACCCGTCGCAGGCATGGGCGACCTGGACGACCTGCCGCATCGAGGATTCGAGTGCTTTAATGCGGCTCTTGAGTCTTGGGGTCCCGACTATATGATTCACGGGCATGTGCACCAAAGCTACGGCCCCAACTTTCAACGCGAGCGCCAACACCCATGCGGAACGAAGATTGTCAACGCCTGCGGCTATACCAAGATCGAAATTGACGAGGCGCGCTACCCCACGCGCGGTTGGAAGGCCGCTTGGCTCAACTCGCAAACCATGCGCCGCGAGCTCAAACGCCACGAAGCAATCGTGTCTTCAACCGCCAGAACCCCCTGGTAACTGCCAACAACCACCACGAAGGGGATAGGCACCTTTATGGTGGTTTTGCTGACTCGTCCGACCTGTCCATCACGGTGCTTGTGTAATTAACGAGAACACTCATTGTTTTGTAAGGACGGCGCTCACGTGCCGTCTTTTTTTGTCAACTTATGCAGTCTCGACCGTGTTGTATGTAGAGGGACCTCGCGAGACGCCTTCCCTATATCCACCACGACCAATTGGAGGTGACACTATGCCTGCACGCCGTAACCGCAATAGCACGCTCCGATGCGATGCCGATCAGATCGAGCGGGAAGCAAAGCGCTTGGTCGACACGTATTCCGACCTCATCCTTCGATTGTGCTATTCGGCCCTTGGATCCGCTGACGACGCTCAAGACATCTGCCAGGACACGCTGATCAAGATTCTCCAACGCACTCAACCGTTCGACTCGCTCGAACACGAACGTGCTTGGGTGATCCGAGTCGCACTGAACGCATGTCGCGATATCGGCCGTACGCACGCGAATCACCCGGTTGTCGACCTCGATTCGCTCCCCGATTTCTGCGCACCCGTAACACATACCGAGCAAGAATTCGCGCAACGCGACTGCGCCATTCTTTCCGCTGTCACGGCCCTGCCTCAAGCACAGCGCATCGCCATCTTTTTGCACTACTACGCAGGCATGAGCATCAGGGAAATCGCAGACGCCGTTCACGCGACGCCAGCTGCAACCGCCCAGCACCTTAGCCGCGGACGTGCGTCACTTCGGCTTTCCTTGAAAGGAGACCACAATGACTACGAATTCGAATGACTATCGCCACGCCCTGGAGCACATTTCGTTTACCGATAATGCGAAGCAGCACATGGCAAACTCGATTGCTCAGTCCGTCGCCTCGAGCGATGCGGCGACCGCTCAAAGCAACTTTAATGGCACGCGACGCAAGCCGCGCATCGCCCGCCATCCCGTAAGAACAGTCGCTCGCATTGCCGCTGTAACGGCAGTCCTCGCTATCGTCATTGGAGGCGCTGGCACGGCTATGGCAACAGGCGTCCTGCCGCTTCCTTCTGACATGCTTTCCGACATCTTTGACGGACCTGCTTCTCAAACCGAGATCATCGACCGTATTGGCCGGCCCGTCGGTGCTAGCTGCTCCAACAACGGAGTCACCGTGACCGCCGACGCCATCATGGGCGACAAGGATATGGTTACCATCGCCTATACGCTTACGTTCGACGATCCCGCTGCCCTGAAAAAGCTTTCCGAGCCGGGCGAGAACGGAACTATCGCCGGAAGTGTCGATGGAAACGTATACGTTGATGGCGAGCATGGCGGCCAAGGCCAATCATGGCTCATTGACAAGAACCCCAATGACTCCAGCATTCAATACTTTGCACAGTTCAGCGTTGAATCACCCGGCCTTATGGGCAGGACCGTCCGCACGCATATCAACTCTCTCGTTGTGCCACGTGCTGGCAAAGAGCTTCCCGAGTATAAGAAAATACTTACGGGCCCATGGGATCTTAAGTTCCAGCTGAATTACGAAGATACATCCGTTACGATTCCCGCGCCCAAATCGGTCAACTTTAACGGCACCAAGGCGACGATTCAAGAGGCCACCGTATCCTGCGTTGGCGTTTCAGTCCGCTACAACATAGATCGTTCCATCGAACACGACAACAACAGCGGCAAGATGTCTCAAAACATGGAGGAGTCTATGGATGCCGTTGGCAACATACCCCTCATCGTGACGTTCAAAGACGGTCATGTTGAAGACGCAACCAGCCACAGCGGCTATTTCGCAAATAAACTGGATAACGGCACCACTGATGTCCACAAGACCTGGCCGTTCTCGCAAGTTTGTGACACAGACAAGATTGCAAGCGTACAAATTGGCGATACGGTCATTCCCATGAATTCGTAACGCTACGCGGCTCGTATATGCACCCGGTTCCGCACTTCGCGTCTAAAGATGCGCTGTCATCGAGCAGCGTGAGCGCAAGGCCGCCCGTATGGTCGGCTGGGAACACCTCGTTGCGCTAAAAACCACCACGAAGGGGACCGGCACCTTTGTGGTGGTTTTGCTGACTCGTCCGACCTGTCCCAACGGTTTGTCTCAATCTGTAACAGGTAGGGCCCAAATAATCGGTTAGCTGTTACAGATCGAGACAGACCACGGATGCTCGGCCGAAAATCTCAATCTGTAACAGGTAGGAACGATTTTGCCCCTTAGATGTTACAGATTGAGATATTTGACAGCTTGAATCGGCATCGCCTACAGCGCGGCGACGACCTTGTCGCCCATCGTCGTGGTGCCGAGGATCTTATCTGCCGGGGTGTTGACATCGGCGATGTCACGGGTGCGCCAGCCCTCGTCGAGCACGCGCGCCACGGCGCTCTCGATCCACGCGGCTTGCTCGCCCATGTCGAGCGCGTAGGTCAGCAGCATCGCCACCGACAAGATTTGAGCCAGCGGATTGGCCACGCCGAGCCCCGCGATGTCAGGAGCGCTGCCAGCGCTCGGCCCAAACAGCGATACGCCATCATCCAGCGAGGCAGAGGCAAGCATACCGAGCGATCCGGTAATCTGAGCCGCCTCATCGGACAGGATGTCGCCGAACATGTTCTCCGTCACCACGACGTCAAAGTCTGCCGGTCGACTGATGAGCTGCATGGCGGCGTTGTCGACGAGCAGGTCCTCAAGCTCCACGTCGGAGTACTCCTCGTCTTGCACGCGATGCACGATCTCGCGCCACATGCGGCTCGTCTCCAGCACGTTGCGCTTATCAACGCTCGTCACCTTGCCGCGACGTTTGCGCGCCGCCTCAAATGCCTGGTGCGCAATGCGCTCAATCTCGTACTCGCGATACTCCATCACGTCGACTGCACGCTGACCGGCCGCACCCGCAGCGCCCGCGCAGGTCACGGATGCGGGCGCCAAAGTCCCACGGCATGTTGTAGCCCATCGTATCGGGGATGTTCACGACCGTGGCACCGGCCTTTACGGCCGCCTCGATAATGCGCACCAGAAACTCCTGATCGGAGCGGCCGGCATCCTCGGCATAAAACTCAACATCGTCAACGAACTTGCGAGCATGTTTGACGGCATGGATCGCTCACTCAATTGCCCTTTCCTCAGTCATATGGAGCTTGTCGCGCAGGTGACTGGTGCTCACACCCAGCCCTGTATGGATACGGGGCCTCTGGGCCGTTTTGAGCGCCTCTGCAGCCACTTCGATATCCCTGTCGACAGCGCGCGTCAGGCCGCATACCGTGCATCGGTCGCCCGCAATCTTGCCAATCTCCTGTACGGAGCGAAAGTCACCAGGACTCGAGATGGGAAAGCCCGCCTCGATAACGTCCACGTTCATGCGCACCAGCTGGCGGGCGATGAAGAGCTTTTCCTCGGTATTCATGCTGGCGCCCGGCGACTGCTCACCGTCGCACAGGGTGGCGTCAAAGATTGTGATTTTGCGGCTTATATGTTCCTCCTGATTGACCGTTTTATGACAGATGGCTTTCAGGAGAGAGAGAAGGCCTAGAGATAGAAAAATACCCGTGTCGCTCATCACGCCTGAAAGCGGCAGACGATAGCGCACCCGGGTACAACAAATCGTTATAGCGAGATTACAACCCTAGCGCGCTATCCAATCTAGTAGCGCTAGGCCTAGGAGCTGTTGCGTGTTCTTAAACATGTTGGGCTCCCTTCGGCCTCGGGTAGTACTACATCGCGCTAAAGTACAACACAAGTAAAACCACCACAAGGGCGCCTGTCCCCTTCGTGGTGGTTTCGTTGACTCAAAAGCAAGAGACCCGGTCCTGCACGAGGCAGAACCGGGTCTCTTTAGCAATGCTTGCTTTGCTCAGGCAGTAACTGTTAGTTACTCAGCCAGGAAGTCGCGCTGGATAGCGGGATCGACCTTGACGCCAGGGCCCATGGTGGAAGACACGGAGATGGACTTGACGTACTTGCCCTTAGCAGAAGAGGGCTTGACGCGCAGGATCTCGGTGTACAGGGCAGCGTAGTTCTCGACGAGCTGCTGCTCGGTGAAGGACTTCTTGCCCAGGGGCACGTGGCAGATGCCGTAGCGGTCGGCGCGGTACTCAACGCGGCCAGCCTTGAGCTCGGAGACCATCTTGGCGACGTCCATGGTCACGGTGCCGAGCTTGGGGTTCGGCATGAGGCCACGGGGACCAAGGATCTTACCGATGCGGCCAACCTTGGCCATCATGTTCGGCGTAGCGATAGCGGCGTCGAAGTTGATCTCGCCCTTCTGAATCTGGGCGACAAGCTCGTCGGAACCGATGATGTCGGCGCCGGCAGCCTCGGCCTCGCGGGCCTTCTCGCCCTCGGCGAAGACGGCAACACGAACGGTCTTGCCGGTGCCGTGGGGCAGGGAGATGGAACCACGGATGTTCTGGTCAGCCTTACGAGTATCGATGCCCAGACGGAAGTGGGCCTCGACGGTCTCGTCGAACTTGGCGGTGTCGAGCTCCTTGATGAGCTTGGCAGCCTGAAGGGGGGTGTAGAGCGTGGCGCGGTCGATCTTCTCGGCAGCGGCGTTATAGCTCTTACCATGCTTAGCCATGTGCATTACCTCCTGTGGTCAAACGGGCGTGAGCCCTCCCACATCGTATCGTGTGCCCTATTGCACACATATAACGCGCGCCCCGGTCGGAGCACGCGTCATTACCTAAAGAAATCGCTACTCAGCGATGGTGACGCCCATGGAACGGGCGGTACCGGCGATGATCTTCTTGGCGGCGTCAATGTCGTTGGCATTGAGGTCCGGCATCTTGATCTCGGCAATCTTGGTGAGCTGCTCCTGGGAAAGCTGACCAACCTTGTCGGCCTGGGGCTTAGCGGAACCAGACTTGAGGTTCAGCTCCTTCTTGATGAGATGAGCCGCCGGCGGGGTCTTGGTGATGAAGGAGAAGGACTTGTCCTCGTAGACAGAGATCTCAACGGGGATGATGTCGCCCTTCTTGTCCTGCGTCTCGGCGTTAAAGGCCTGGCAGAACTGCATGATGTTCACGCCAGCAGCGCCCAGGGCGGGGCCGACGGGAGGAGCGGGGTTAGCTGCACCAGCAGGAATCTGGAGCTTAATGACGTTGGCAACCTTCTTCTCAGCCATGGTCATTCCTTTCGAATCACGAGTGTGAAGTACTTGCTATATCGTAAGCACGCACGTGTTAGAAGCACTCCTGAGATGAGCAGTCACAGAAGAAGCACGCTCGCGCGAACGGACAAAAACTTAAGCGATGACAGCGACCTGGTTAAAGTCGAGCTCGACCGGCGTCTCGCGGCCAAAGATCATCAGCGTGACCTTGAGCTTGCCAGCCTCGGTGTTAACCTCGGAGACCTTGCCATCAAAGTCGGTAAGCGGGCCATCGGTGACGCGGACGGACGTGCCGACCTGAATATCAACCGAGGTGCGCTTGGGCGAATCGCCCTTACCGGGACGACGAGTCATCTTATTGTACTCGTCACGGGAAAGCGGAGCGGGCTTGCCGTTGCCGCCCAGGAAACCGGTGACGCCAGGCGTGTTACGAACGCACGTCCAAGCGTCGTCATCCATTTCCATGCGAACCAGGACATAACCCGGGAAGATCTTAGAATCCTTGGTCTCACGCTTGCCACCCTCTTTAATCTCGGTGACGCGCTCCATAGGAATCTCGATATCAAAGATACGGTCCTGCATGCCCATAGTCTCGATGCGATGCTCGAGATCGGACTTAACGCGGTTCTCGTATCCAGAGTAAGTGTGAACGACGTACCAACGCTTAGACATGGTTTAGCCCCTCAATCCAGAGAACAGAGCAAGAGCCTCGCCAAAGCCAGCATCGAGCAGAGCGATGACGACGCCGACGACGATCAGAGAAGCGCAAACGACGACCGAGTAGTTCACGAGCTCCTTCTTATCGGGCCACGTGACACGCTTCATCTCGGACTTCACCGAAGCGAAATACTTCTTGGTGCGGGCGAAGAAACCAGGCTTCTCGTTCTTCTTAGACTTCGCAGCCTTCTCGCTCTTCTTGGCAACGGCCTTCTTGGCCTCAACCTTGGAGTTGGCGGCAGCGTTGTTGGCAGGTGCCGGCTGCTGTGCCTTCTTCTTGTTCTTCTTGTTGGCCATTTGGGTTACCTCCGCGCAATGCGCTTATACATGAGTAAACCGTAAGCCCCCAAGTGGGAGCTTACGGAATAATGACTGGCACGCCAGGAAGGACTCGAACCCTCAACACTCGGTTTTGGAGACCGATGCTCTACCAATTGAACTACTGGCGTATATGACTAGAGACTAGCGAGTCTCTTTGTGCAGCGTGTGGTGACGGCACCAGGGGCAATACTTCTTGATCTCCATACGATCAGGCATGGTCGACTTGTTCTTGGTGGTCGTATAGTTGCGGCGCTTGCACTCAGTGCACGCAAGAGTAACTAGAGTACGCATGTATCCTGAACCTTTCATTTCCGCCCCGTACGGGCACGAGTTGTTACTTTATCAGCTCCACGTAAGTGCTGTCAATGAAAACCTCGAGTCAATTGGTTCTCGGTGGATCCATTCATATTTGGAACACATCAATGAAGCCATCGAGATCTAATCGACGGTGCATCCAGGACCATTATCGATCCTCTCGACACCAGCAACGGCTCAACATCCATTGCAGAAAAGAACCCGGCACCCATATAAGTGCCGGGTTCTCTAAGTCAGCTATATCAAAGAGCTAATTTACTCAATGATCGTGGAGACGATGCCCGAACCAACGGTGTGGCCACCCTCGCGGATAGCGAAGCGCAGGCCCTCCTCCATGGCGATCGGGTGGATGAGGTCGCCCTCGATGGTGATGTGGTCACCAGGCATAGCCATCTCGGTGCCCTCGGGGAGCTTGACCGTACCGGTAACGTCGGTGGTACGGAAGTAGAACTGAGGACGATAACCATCGAAGAACGGGGTGTGACGGCCGCCCTCCTCCTTGGTCAGAACGTAGATCTCACCGGTGAACTTGGTGTGCGGGGTAACCGAACCGGGCTTGCAGAGAACCTGGCCGCGCTCGATGTCCTCGCGCTTGATGCCGCGGAGCAGCAGACCGACGTTGTCGCCAGCCTCGCAGAAGTCCATGGACTTACGGAACATCTCGATACCGGTAACGACGGTGTTCTGGGTATCCTTGATGCCGACGATCTCGACGGGCTCGTTGAGCTTGAGCTCACCGCGCTCGACACGACCGGTAGCAACGGTACCACGGCCGGAGATGGTCATAACGTCCTCAACGGCCATCAGGAACGGGAGGTCGTTGTTACGAGCAGGCGTCGGGATGTACTCGTCGACGGCGTTCATGAGCTCGCGGATAGCGTCCATCCACTTGGCGTCGCCCTCGAGAGCGCCCAGAGCGGAACCACGGATGACGGGGATGTCGTCGCCGGGGAAATCGTACTCGGAGAGGAGCTCACGGGTCTCCATCTCGACGAGGTCGATGAGCTCGTCATCGTCGACCATGTCACACTTGTTCAGGAAGACGACGATGTAGGGAACGCCGACCTGACGGGCGAGCAGAATGTGCTCGCGGGTCTGAGCCATGGGGCCGTCGGTAGCGGCGATGACCAGGATAGCACCGTCCATCTGAGCAGCACCGGAGATCATGTTCTTGACGTAGTCAGCGTGGCCCGGGCAGTCAACGTGAGCGTAGTGACGGGCAGCAGTCTCGTACTCGACGTGGGAGACGGAGATCGTAATGCCGCGCTCGCGCTCCTCGGGAGCCTTGTCGATGTTCTCGAACGCAGTGAAGTCAGCCTTGCAGCCCTCGGTCTCGGAGAGAACCTTGGTGATGGCGGCGGTCAGCGTGGTCTTGCCGTGGTCGACGTGACCAATGGTGCCGATGTTAACATGCGGCTTAGTGCGCTCAAACTTTTCTTTGGCCATAAAGCCCTCCTCTAAACAGGTCGTCCCCGGACGGGACTTTGCCTTTATACCATAGTGGCCTCTCAACATACTATTGAGAAGCCACCGTGTTACCTATGGTAGCGGTGACTGGATTCGAACCAGTGACGCCACGGGTATGAACCGTGTGCTCTAACCAACTGAGCTACACCGCCGGATGGAGCCTGCAACCAGACTTGAACTGGTGACCTCTTCGTTACCAACGAAGTGCTCTACCGACTGAGCTATACAGGCACTTGACGGGTGGGAGCTATAGGATTCGAACCTATGTAGGCAGAGCCAACGGGTTTACAGCCCGTCCCCATTAACCACTCGGGCAAACTCCCAATCGTTCAAGTATTCGCAGGTCCTTTGGTCTTTTGGACCGCCGCCCCCGCGAACGAAAAAGATAATACGATGCAACCTTGGGGGCTGTCAACGAAAACCTCTAGATACACGGTTCCGGGCGTATCTATATAGCCGTGACCTGCGGTTTTATTGAGTTTGGATATGAAGGACGGTGGTTTTGGATACAGAGGTGACATTTCCCAAGGTAACACTTTGGCGTAGTGGAGTACACCTTCAGGATCGAACTTCGATAACAGCCTATTTGCACCTATATATAGGTCGAGATCGGGCTTCCGTGGCAGATTCGAGCGTGGATTTTCTTCCGTTTGAAATCGAGCGTGGACAATCTCCCACTATTGGCGTGCCCCCAAGGCCAAAGTGGCAGATTATCCACGATCATTCACTAAGCGGGAGATTTTCCACGCTCGTACGTCCGATAATCCACGCTCAGGGGGGGGGCAGCCGAGCTCGACACGGCTTTTGTCTCGATCTGTAACATATAGAGAACATTTTCTCCCCTATCTGTTACAGGTCGAGATATTACGCAGAGACCCCAGCTTACGTCTCAATCTGTAACAGTAAGAACGGTTTTCAGCCTCTTCGTGTTACAGACCGAGATGTTATCGTCCGTCCCTTGGCAATGTCTCGATCTGTAACAATAAGGAGGGTCTTCAGCCCGCCCGTGTTACAGATCGAGACAAACCTAAAGCCTGGTGGGAGTCAAACCCGCTGACATGTCAACATAAATAGAAACGGGCCCTGTCCCATATAGAGACAGAGCCCGAAACTCTCATGGAGCCAGTGACAGGAATCGAACCTGCAACCCACTGATTACAAATCAGTTGCGCTACCGTTGCGCCACACTGGCACACTTGGCGCTTTCGCGCGAAGCCAATTAAGAATAAAGGAATTGCTGACAAGGCGCAACAGACCCTTTGACCGACCACATCTCAAAACTATTCGTCAGAACGAATAGTTTTATCCGTTCGCCAAAACAAAAGGCTCTGTTAGACCAAATTTGACACGATCGGCTGTTCGTCGAACCGGAAAATAAT
>UQTN01000011.1 GCA_900543945.1 uncultured Collinsella sp.
CCAAACCGTCACAACATTCGATGAAAATCTCGAAAACGAGGAAAAGCGTCGAATGTTGTGATGGTTTTTGTCCAGGGGACCGCTTCTCATCCAAAAATCCCGCTTGACTGTATTGCAACAACACAGCGCAACGTAAGGGGTGTCCGATAACGGGCGCCCCTTTTTAAGTGGCAACGTGGCTGCGAATTCGGAGCGCCCCCAACAAGAAAGGTGGGGAGATGGAAGCGGGAAAGAAGGCGTTTAAGATCACCAAGCGCGAAATTGGCTTTGTGCTGGGTATCGTTGTCTTTTTGCTGGTGAAGTTTCTTCCTTTGGCGGAGCTGAGCTCGACGGTCGAGCTCACGGTCGGCGGTCAGACCTGTCTGGCACTGACGCTTGCCACGGTGGTGTTCTGGGCGTGTGGCGTGGCACAGCCGGGCTTTGTGGGCCTACTCTATTGCGCGCTGCTCGTTCTGTTCAAGGTGTGCGTGGACGACACGGGTGCCGCGAGCATCTCGGCGACGGTCGCCTCCACGTTTAGCTCGTGGACCAAAGCCACCATGTGGCTCGTCATCGGCGCCTACCTCATCGCCAGCGCGGTCAAGGAGTCGGGCCTGGGCGAGCGCATCGCCTATGCGTTTATGCTCAAGTTCGTGCGCGATGCCAAGTCGCTCATCATCTCAATCTTCGCGCTCACCTTTGTGCTGTCGCTGCTGATCCCGCATCCGTTCCCCCGCGCCTTCCTCATCCTCGCCGTCGTCTCGGTCATTGCCGAGTCCGCCGGCTACGGTGACGACGACCGCGGCAAGCTCGGCTTCCTCGTGTTTGCCGCTGCTGCCCCGGGCTCCATGTTCTTCCTGACGGGCGACTCCACGCTCAACCCGCTCGTCGCGCAGTACAGCGCCGAGGCCGGCGGCATGAGCCCGTCCTTTGTCGACTGGTTCCTGTACATGAGCGTGCCTATGCTGGTCGCGCTGCTGTGCACCCTGTTCCTGGGTCTCTTCCTCTTTAAGCCCAGCAAGGAGCTCGTCTACGATCGCGAGCAGATCGTGGCCAAGCAGGCCGCGCTCGGCAAGCTCTCCGTCAAGGAGATCCGCACCATCGTGTGGCTTGTCATCGCCATCGCGCTGTGGCTTACCGTCTCGGGCGATTACATCGGCTGGGTGACACTTGCCATCGGTGTCGCGCTCGCCATGCCCATCATCGGCGAGGTTCTCACTCCTGCCAGCTGGAACGCTGTCGACATCAAGTCCCTCATGTTCCTGACGGCCGCCATGGCCGTGGGTTCCGTGGGCGGTGCCACCGGCATGAACGCCTGGATCGCCGATGTCGTGCTTCCCAGCTCCGTGCCCGAGAACATCTTCCTGTTCGCCCTGCTTGTCGCCGCGCTTTCCATGATCATCCACATGTTCATGGGCTCGGTCATGGCCGTGCTCGGCGTGTGCGTGCCGGCGTTCATCAGCTTTGCGGCCGGCTCCAGCGTGAGCCCGCTCGCCGTGGCGCTCATCGTCTTTACGTCCATCAACATCCACTACATCCTGCCGTTCCATAACCTGCCGATCCTTATCGGCGAGGGCAAGGACGCTGGCGGCTACACCTCCAAAGAGGCTATGCGCATGGGCATTCCCCTCACTGCGGTCGTCTTTATCGTCGTGCTGGTCGAGGCCGCCTGGTTCCACCTCTTTGGCCTGATGTAAGCAGTCGAGTGCTTGGCTGTAATTAGCCGAGTGCTTGAACTGCGAGTGCCCGAGCGCCCCATCTATGAGCGCTGCGGCCCCATTACGTTACCAAGCCGGCGGCACTCCCGCCGCCGGACACTCTCCCGAAAGGAGCACGCTATGTCCACTACCGATGCTTCCCAGATCCACGATCTGCGCTCCGCGCTCGACTTTTTGCGCGAGATGCCGGGCCAGCTGCTCGAGACCGACACCCAGGTCGACGCGGACGCCGAGGTCTCGGGCGTCTATCGTCGCGTCGGTGCCGGCGGCACCGTTATGCGTCCGACCAAAGAGGGCCCGGCGATGGTCTTCAACAACGTCAAGGGCTTTGACGATGCCAAGGTCTGCATCGGCATGCTTGCCAGCCGCAAGCGCGTTGCCGCCCTGCTCGACCTCGACGAGGAGCACCTGGGCCTCGAGATCGGCAAGCGCTTCGAGAACCTGATCGCGCCCGAGCAGATCGCCGAGGGTGCGCACGTCGACTGCCAAGAGGTCGTGTACAAGGCGACCGACGAGGGCTTTGACCTGCGCAAGATCGTTCCCGCTCCCACCAACACGCCCGTCGACGGCGGCCCCTACATCACCATGGGCCTCGCTTATGGCACGAGCCCCGACGGCTCCCAGTCCGACGTGACCATCCACCGCTTCTCCTGCGTCGACAAGGACAAGCTCGCCATGTGGATCACTCCGGGCAGCCGTCACCTTGGCGCGTTCTTTGACGAGTACTGCCAGCGCGGCGAAGACATGCCCATCTCCATCTCCATCGGTCTGGACCCCGCCGTGTACATGTGCTGTGGCTTCGAGGCGCCCACCACGCCGCTCGGCTTTAACGAGCTGCAGATCGCCGGCGCCCTGCGCGGCCACGCCGTCGAGCTTGCCGACTGCGTCACCGTTCCGCAGAAGTGCATCGCCAATGCCGAGTATGTGCTCGAGGGCTACCTCATGCACGACGAGACCATCAACGAGGACGTCAACGGCCACGGCTACGCCATGCCCGAGTTCCCCGGCTACACCGGTGGCGCCAAGGTCTGCCCGGTGATCAAGATCACCGCCGTCACCACGCGCGTCAATCCCATCATGGAGAGCTGCATCGGTCCCTCGCACGAGCACGTGTCCATGGCCGGCATCCCCACCGAGGCATCCATCTACAAGATGGTCGAGACCGCCATCCCGGGCCGCCTGCTCAACGTCCACGCTGCCCCCTGCGGCGGCGGCAAGTTCGTTGCCATCATGCAGTTCAAGAAGTCGAGCAAAAATGACGAGGGCCGTCAGCGCAACGCCGCCATGCTCGCCTTCTCGGCATTCTCCGAGCTCAAGCACGTCATCCTTGTTGACGAGGATGTCGATATCTTCGATATGAGCGACGTGATGTGGGCCATGACCACGCGCTTCCAGGCCGACGTGGACCTCATCACCATCCCCGGTTGCCACTGCCACGTGCTCGATCCGTCCAACGACCCCGCGTTCGACCCCACGATCCGCGAGCACGGCATCGCCTGCAAGGCCATCTTCGACTGCACGGTTCCGTTCGACCTCAAGAAGAACTTCATCCGCTCGCAGTTCATGGAGATCGACAAGGACAAGTGGGCCAAGGAGATTGCTTTCTAGTAAGTAGCCCTACCAAGTAGTCAAGGAGTTGTCATGCCTGAGTCTTCTGTCCGTCCCCGTCGCATCGTCGTTGGCGTTTCGGGCGCCAGCGGTGCCGCGCTGGGCCTTGAGTGCCTCAAATGCCTGCGCCAGGCCGGTGCCGAGTCGGCGCTTGTCGTCACGCGCGGGGGAGAGATTACCATCGAGCAGGAGCTCGGCATGACGCTCGACGAGTTTGCGTGCCATGCCGATGTGGTCTACGACAACAAGAACATCGGCGCCGCCATCGCAAGCGGCACCTATCCGGTCGACGGCATGATCGTGGCGCCCTGCTCCATGAAGACGCTCGCCGGCATCGCGAGCGGCTACAGCGAAAACCTGTTGCTGCGCGCGGCCGATGTTCAGATGAAAGAGCAGCGCCGCCTGGTGCTCATGGTGCGTGAGACGCCCTTCAGCGCCATTCATGTCGACAACATGGCGCGCCTTGCGCGCGTACCGGGCGTCATGCTCATGCCGCCCATGCTCACGTTTTACAACGGCCCCGCCACGCTCGATGACGCGGTGCACCACATCGCCGCCAAGGCGCTCGAGGCCGTCGGCGTGTCATGCGCAAACTATAAGCGCTGGTCATAGGCGTCTTTAGGGTAGGATACGAGTAGTGTTTGAGCCCGCTGCCCCTGTGGGCGGCGGGCTTTGTGCGCTAAAAGGATGTGTCAGGAGGACTTATGCAGACGGGCATGTATGCGATTAGCGAGATGGCGAGCTTGTTTAATGTTTCGCGCCAAACGCTCATCTACTACGACAAGATCGGCCTGTTTAAGCCCGCCGTGGTCAACGAAAAAGGCTACCGCTTCTATTCGCCCACGCAGATCCCGCTCATGCGTCTGATTTGCATGCTGCGCGACCTGGGGCTCGAACTCGACGAGATCGACCGCCTAACCTCGACGTTCGACATTGGCGAGATGACCGATCACCTGCGCTCGCGGGTGCAGGCGCTCGATGAACAGATCGCTGAGCTCAAAGCCGAGCGCGCGAGCGTACAGGAGCGTCTAAGCTTTTACGACGAGGCGGTTTACTGGCGCGAGCGCGAGGGCAAGCCGGAGCTCAAGCAATTCGAGCGCCGCTACGTGGTCTTTGAGGAGTTTCCGGGCGATATAGAGCGCGGCCGCTCGATGCTTCACCCCACGCTCATGCGGGCAATCCTGCGCATGCGTGCGCTGACGGGCACGCGTCCCATGCGCGGCTGGGGCGCCATGCTGCGTCGCGAGGCGCTGCATTCCGACGACCCCGTCGCCGGCGCCGGCTCCTTTGCCGTGCTACCGCGCGGTGTCGAGGAGCTGCTGCCGAGCGATCCCGCCGAGCTGGCAGAGATCGGCATCGAAGTGCTGCCCGAGGGCACATATCTGTGCATGAGCCGCTGGGGCATGCCGTACGAGCCCGAGGGCATCCGCGCCGTCGTGGCCTGTATGGACAAGCACGCGCTCCAGCCCGTTGGCAACGCCTTCGACTTTTGCTACCTCGATACTACGAGCTACGACGAGTCCCACCAAGAGGACTTTTGCTGCATCCAAATCCCCGTCGCCCTCTAGATGTGACAAGGGGACTGCTCCTTCGTCACATTCGTGGTGTGGCTGCTGCCCAAACCGTCACAACATTCGATGAAAATCTCGAAAACGAGGAAAAGCGTCGAATGTTGTGACGCTTTTCCTGTCTGTGCCGGCGAGCTCCCGTGCCATCTGGGGGTATAAGGCTGGCAAGTGTTTATTTGCGAGGCTTAAGGGGCGCCCCGTATGGATATCGATAACTTTGAATGGTGGTATAGCGAGGGCGAGGCTCCGGACGAGGAGTGGGACGAGCCCGCGCCGCGTGACGTGTCGAGCGACGAGGACGAGGCCGGCAACGATGCTGCTGTCGAGCCTGACGCCGCCTCCGACCCCGCCGACCCCCTGACCTTTGAGCAGGCTTGGGCCCAGGCCGAGGCCGACGAGGCAAAGGCCGATGCCACGGCCACACTGGGTGAGCCAGCCGACATGTCCATCTCGCCGGCAAAGACCCCGCAGCCGCGTCACACTATCGATCCCGACAGCACGGCATCCTTCAGCATTCTCGACGTGCCCTCGCAGGGTGCCCAGGCGCCTGCGCCCACACATCGCCCCGACCTGGCTCGCGAGGAGGACGCGGGCCGTCGCTCTCCGCTCGGCCCCATCCTCATCGCCTTCATGGCCGGCGTTATCGCATGCTCGGTAATTGGAAACGTCTGGAGCCATGTTGAACAACAACGAAAAGACGCCGCCAAGGTCGAGATGTCCGTCGAGCAATCGCTCAGCCGCACGCGCTCGGTGCATGTATCGGTCGAGGTCAAGGACGGCGCGACGTGGGACACCGCGCGCGGCGACAGCCAGATGCTCGTCCATATCGTGGGTCGCACGCTCAAGGGGCAAGCGATCGACGAGTACCAATACGTCAATTCCGAAGGTGACGGCATCGAGCTCAAGCCCGGCGACTACGAGCTCACGGTCGATGAGCCGCCCGTCGCCACCGACGGCACGCGTTACCGTGCCTCAAAGCGCATGGTTCCGGTGAGTTTTAATTCACAGGCGCCCGATACGGTCGATAGCACGCCGCAGGGCGGGTTTGACCTTTACGCTATTGCTCAATAACTGCACCTGTCGCTCAACCCCGCCGCCAAGAGTGGGACAATAGCCCTCGACACCGTTGTTTACTATTGGAGGAAGTAGCATGTCCACCGTCACTACCATCAAGCGCGGCGGCCTCACCGCGGCCATCGATTCCATGGGTGCCCAGCTCACGAGCCTTGCCCTCAACGGCAACGAGTATCTGTGGCAGGGCGATCCCACCTTTTGGGGCAAGCATGCGCCCATCCTGTTCCCCATTGTGGGCTCGCTGCGCAACAACACGGCAACGTCTGCGGCCGGCACCTGCGAGATGCCGCGCCACGGACTCGCGCGCATCGTCGAGCACAAGCTGGTCGAGGTTTCGGAGGACGGCTCCTCGGTAACGTACGAGATCACCGATACGCCCGAGTCGCTCAAGGCCTTTCCGTTTCACTTTAAGCTCAACATGACCTATGCCCTGACCGGCGACGCCACGCTTACCCAGACCTTTGCCGTTACGAACACCGGCGACGTGGACCTGCCGTTCTCGGTGGGCGGCCACCCCGCATTTAACGTGCCCGCCCCCGGTGCCGAGGACGAGGTATTCGAGGATTACGAGCTGGCGTTTACCGAGGCCTGGACGAACGAGGCTCCCATCATCACGCCCGACGGTCTCATGACGTTCGAGGGTAGCTACAAGGCTCCCGATAACTCGGACGTGCTGCCCATCACGCACCGCAGCTTCGATAACGATGCCATCATGTTCACCGATACTCCGGGCTCCACGCTCACGCTGCGCGGCCGCAAGTCGGGCCACGGCGTCAAGATCGACTTTGAGGGCTTTAAGTACATCGGCGTGTGGTCTGCCGCCAACGACGCTCCGTTTGTGGCGCTCGAGCCCTGGACCGGCCACACCACCATGGACACCGAGGACGATGTCTTTGAGCACAAGGTCAACACCATCACGTTGGCACCGGGCGCTACCGACATCCGTTCCTTTAGCGTCACCCTGCTCTAGAGGTTCCGCCGTTCTAACGAACGACGGACCGGTCGACGCTGCGCGCCACCCAGAGCGACAATTTGTCATTCAAAAGGCAAGGCATGACCAGAAGGTCTATGCCTTGCCTTTTTCATGCCAAGTGGTACATGGGGCAGGCTGCTTTGCGCCAATCGTCCTCGTGTGTCTATTAATTTTTCGCGCACATGCCGCGCTGCTGGTCGCGGGCGTATATCCTGTCTTATTGTCAGCAAAACGACATAGGGAAGGCATCAGATGCAATCTCGACAACAGCGCGACGCGCATCCACAGCCGGTATGCAGCCGTCGCATCTTTTTGGGTAGCGCTCTCGCTGCGAGCGCTTCTGCCGTCGCCGGCGCACTTGCCGGCTGCCAGCGTCCCTCCACGCTGGAAGTAGTTCAGCCCACGACGGGCGGCGGTCGCGATGACCTGTCCGATTCCGTTATCGGCAAGGATAAGATCCGCATCGGCATGGAGGCGGCCTACGCCCCGTACAACTGGCAGGTTTCCGAGGCCAGCGAGTTCACGATCCCCATCGACAACGTGCAGGGCGCCTATGCCGATGGCTACGACGTGCAGATCGCCAAGATCGTCTGCAAGGCTCTCGGCGGCGAGCCCGTTGCCGTCAAGCAGAGCTTCTCGGGCCTTATCGACTCGCTCAACAACGGCCAGATTGACCTCATCATCGCCGGCATGAGCGCCACGCCCGAGCGCGAGGAGTCCGTCGGTTTTTCCGACCCGTACTTTATTGGCTACTTTGGCCTGTTCGTAAAAGAGAGCTCGCCCTACCAAAACGCCACCAAGCTCAGCGACTTCAGCGGTGCCACGGTGCTCGGCCAAAAGGACACCATGCTCGATACCGTCATCGACGAGATTCCGGGCGTTGTGCACAAGAACCCGGTCGATTCGGTCCCCACGGTGTTCTCGAATCTGCTGCAGGGCACGTGCGACGCCGTGACCTACAACACTGAGAACGAAAAGGGCTATATGGCCCAAAATCCCGGTATCGTCCCCATCCACTTTGCCGAGGGCGAGGGCTTTAAGCAGGAGGTCACGGCAAATGTCGGTTGCCGCAAGGGCTCGGACAAACTGCTTAAGCTCATCGACAAGACACTCAAGGGCATTAGCCAAGAGGAGCGCGACCAAATGTGGGACGCGTGCCTCGACCGTCAGCCGGCATAGGGAGGCAGCATGAAAGGCATCAATCGTCTGGCCTCCTTTATCAAGGCCGACCACCGTTATGTGTACCTGGGCACGAGCGTTATCGCGGCGCTCGGCTTGGCATTTAGCCAGCGCAACCCCACGCCGCTGAGCTTTTTGGCGCCCACCGGCATCTTCCAGGATTGCCTTTGGGCGATTCTTTGGGCCTGGATCGTCGTGTCGGCGGCAGCGCTCGTCACCAAGGTTATGCACTGGAGCGACTATCGCGAAAAGTCACCGTTTGCATCCGAGCGTTTCCGTCGCGGCGCGCGCCTGGGCAGCTATGTCGTGGTCGTCATCGCGGCGATCTTCTTTGTCGACCGCTGCGTCATGTCGTTTATCGATCTGGTGCAGGTGAGCATTGTCTCGGACTCCAATCCCAGCGACTTTCTGTCGAGCTTGGTCTACATGACCTACAAGAGCGGCGACTTCTTTATCCGCGGTATCGAGATCACCATCGCGCTTGCCACCTTCGGCACGGTCATCGCCTTCTTCTTGGCGCTGCTCTTTGTGTTCTTGCGCACCCAGACCTTCGATCGCGTCGACAACGACCTGGTGCGCTTCTTTAAGAGCATTGGCCGAGGCTTTGCGACCGTCTATTCCACCGTCGTGCGCGGCACGCCCATGATGGTCCAGGGCCTGCTCATCTATTACGCGGGCTTTACCGTTTTGCGCGGCATGGGCTTCGAGACCGCTCAGGCCAACCAGATCTGGAGTACCTTCACCGCCGGCCTCGTCACCATCTCGCTCAACTCCACCGCCTACATGATGGAGGTCCTGCGCGGCGGCATCGAGTCCATCGATCCCGGCCAGGCCGAGGCAGCGCGCTCGCTGGGCCTGTCGCAGTGGCAGGCCATGCGCAAAGTCGTGTTCCCCCAAGGCATTAAAAACGCGATTCCGGCGCTCACCAACGAGCTCATCATCAACATTAAGGACTCGTCGGTGCTCTCGGTCATCGGCGTGTTCGACCTTATGTACGCTACTACCACGGTCGCCGGCGTGTACTACCGCCAGATGGAGGTCTACTGCGTGGCGCTCGTGGTCTACCTGATCCTGACACTCGTGGCGAGCCGCCTGCTCGAAGCCTTTGGCAAAAAGCTGGGCGCCGAGGCCCCTGCCACGCTGCCCAGCTCCAACTAGGCGCAAGACGAGGAGAATCATCATGGCAGATACCGCCACTACCGGCACTGCGGCAGCCGTGCAAAACCAAGAGCCGCTTATCCGCGTCGAGGGCCTGCGCAAGAGCTTTGGCTCACTCGAGGTACTCAAGGGCATCGACCTGTCCGTCAATTCCGGTGAGGTTGTCACCATCATCGGCGCCTCGGGCTCGGGCAAATCGACCTTCCTGCGCTGCCTCAACCTGCTCGAGACCCCGGACGCGGGCCACATCTGGTTCCACGGCCAGGACCTCACGGCCGAGCGCTGCAACATCAACAAATTGCGCGAGGACATCGGCATGGTGTTCCAGGGCTTTAACCTGTTCAACAACATGGATGTGCTCGACAACTGCACGCTCGCGCCCGTCACGCTCAAAAAGATGAGCAAGGCCGAGGCCGAGAAGGTCGCGATGGAGCATCTGACGAGCGTGGGACTCGAAAAGTTCGCGCACGCCGCCGTTGGCCGCCTGTCCGGTGGTCAAAAACAGCGCGTGGCCATCGCTCGTGCCCTATGTATGAATCCGCAGATCATGCTGTTCGACGAGCCGACCTCCGCGCTCGACCCCGAGATCGTGGGCGAGGTGCTCGAGGTCATGCGCAAGCTCGCCGCCGACGGCATGACCATGGTCGTCGTCACGCACGAGATGGCCTTTGCCCGCACGGTGTCCGACCGCGTGGTCTTTATGGACAAGGGCGTGGTGCTCGAGGATGCCGCGCCGGCCGAGCTCTTCGGCAACCCCAAACACCAGCGCACTCGTGAGTTCCTCTCTCGCTATCTCGAGGACAAATAACCGACCGCAAACGCTTACGTTGCAGGGCCGCTCCCGTGGGGCGGCCTTTGTCGTCACAATCGAAAGGATGTCATGGCCGAGGTTTGGCGCTTCTTTGCGCATGAGGACGATTTTGCCGATATAGACGAGGTCAGCGCGTGCGAGCGCTTGGGCCGCGTGCTGTCGTTTCCGACCATTTCGAGCATGGATGCCGAGGCGGTGGACTGGCAGCCCTTCGACGACCTGCGCGCCTATATGCAGCAGGCCTGGCCGCGCGTGTTTGCGGCGGGCGAGGTCGAGCTTATCGACCACTCGCTGTTGGTGACGCTTGTCGGCTCCGACCCTGCTCTCAATCCCGTTATGCTCATGGGCCACATGGACGTGGTCCCCGTGGTGCCGGGTACCGAGGCCGACTGGACGCACGCCCCCTTTAGCGGGCACGTGGACGACACCTACATTTGGGGCCGCGGCGCTATCGACATGAAGGATCAGGTCGCAGGCATTCTCGAGGCGGTTGAGTATGCATTGGCGCACGGTTGGGAGCACAAGCGTTCGCTGTTGCTCGCCTTTGGCCAGGACGAGGAAACCACGCAGTACGGCGCTGGAGCTATCGGCCGCGTGCTCGAGGAGCGCGGTGTTGAGCTCGAGTTCCTGATCGACGAGGGCGACTACCGCATCGTTCCGGCTGCCGAGTACGGCGCGGGCGAGGGCTGGCTTATGCATGCCGACCTGGCCGAAAAGGGCTATGCCGATATCGTGCTCAAGACGAAGAGCGCGGGCGGGCATTCGTCTAACCCCTACGGCGGCACGTCGCTCGAGGTGCTCAGCCGTGCCATCGCCGCAATCTGCGATATCGAGTGGCCGACGCGCGTGACCGATCTGCTTGCCGCGCAGCTTGTCGAGCTGGGGCTCTACACGGCGGATGAGATTGCCGCCAACGGGGGCGCCATTGTCCGCGATTGCCTCGCCAGCAAGAAGCTCTATCCGCTGGTGACGACCACCTGCGCGCCCACGCAGATCGAGGGAGGCAGCGCCGGCGCCAACGTGATGCCGCAGGATATGTGGGCCAACATTAACTTCCGCATGCTCGAGGGCACGAGCGTGGCCGACGTTGTGGCGCGCTGCCGTGAGGCGGTTGCCGGGGCGGACCTTGCCGGTCGTGTCGAAGTGGAGCTGGGCCCCGGCAGCTCCGAGCCCTCGCCGTCCCCGCGCATCGGTGGTCCCGGCCTCGAGGCGGTTCGCTCCATCGCCGCCCGCTATTTCTGCGATCCAAAGGGGACGGAGGAAAACGGATCATCCGAGCCGTTGGCGATTGTCCCCTCGACCGTGATCGGCGCGACCGACGCTGCCAACTACCAGCACATTTGCTCCGAATGCATTCGTTTTTCGGCGTTTGTGGTCGACGATGACGAGTGCGACCGCGGCGTCCACGGCACCAACGAGCGCATCACCCGCCGCGCCTACCTCCAGGGTGTTCGCTTCCTCATCGCCCTGCTCCATACGCTCTAGAATCCGACAAAGGGACTCTCCCTTTGTCGGATTCCGTGCGGGTTATATGCAGGTTTGCCTGCGCACGCTATCATGTATGGATTAGACCGCAACTATGTACCCCGTACGCGAAGGGATGCGCATGTATCTGAAGATCGACATGCTCTAGCTGGACTTACCCCCGCAATGGCGCCGTGCGCCCCATCAATTCTGCCGATTTTCACCTTCACGCATATAAAGGAGTCCCGTCATGCGCGACAAGCTCGAAAAGATTATCAAGGCCTACGAGGAACTCGAGAAGAAGCTCTCCGACCCGGCCGTCGCCTCCGATATCAAGGAGTTCACGCGTCTCAACAAGGAGTACGCGCACCAGTCCGACCTCATCGCCGCCTCGCGCGAGTACATCGGCGCGCTCGATGACATCGAGGCCGCCAAGGAAATGCTCCACGATACTACCGATGCCGATGAGAAGGAGATGCTCCAGATGGATATCTCCGAAAACGAGGCCAAGCTTCCCCAGCTCGAGGAAGACATTAAGTACATGCTCATCCCGAGCGACCCCAATGACGACAAGAACACCATCGTCGAGATTCGCTCCGCCGCCGGTGGCGACGAGGCGGCCATCTTTGCCGGCGATCTGTACAAGATGTACCAGCGCTTCTGCGAGTCGCGCGGCTGGAAGACCACCGTGCTCGACTCCAGTCCCAGCGAGGCCGGCGGCTTTAAGTCCATCGAGTTCAAGGTCGAGGGCGATCGCGTCTACTCCGTCATGAAGTTCGAGTCCGGCGTGCATCGCGTCCAGCGCGTCCCCAAGACCGAGTCCCAGGGCCGCATTCAGACCTCCACGGCTACCGTCGCCGTACTTCCCGAGGCCGAGGAAATCGACGTCCAGATCAACCAGTCTGACCTGCGCATCGACACCTACTGCGCCTCCGGCCCTGGCGGTCAGTGCGTTAACACCACCTACTCTGCCGTGCGCATCACCCACTTGCCCACCAACACCGTGGTGCAGTCGCAGGAACAGCGCTCCCAGATCCAGAACCGCGAGGTCTGCATGCAGATGCTGCGTGCCCGCCTCTACGAGATGGAGCTCGAGCGTCAGCAGGCTGAGCTCGGTGCCGAGCGCCAGAGTCAGATCGGCCACGGCAACCGTTCCGAAAAGATTCGTACCTACAACCAGCCCCAGGACCGCGTGACCGACCACCGCATCGGTTTCAACTCCACCTACAACGGTGTCCTTCTGGGCGACCAACTCGGCACCGTGATCGAGGCACTCGCCGCCGCCGAGCGCGCCGAGAAGCTGGCACAGGCTGTGTAGTGGGCTACGCGGTTTTGCCAAACCGCGTAACGGCTCGACGCTGCAAACGCCCCTAAGCGGCAATCTGACGTTCAATCGTCGGTCGCGTACCAAAGTACGCTTCCCTCCTCTTTCACGTCACCTTGCTCGCTTAGGGGCGTTTTCGCTGACTTATGCTCAACCTGCGGCGTTGTCTTGCTCCGGATGCAGTCATTGGGGACAGACATAAATGAGTACCTACCTGCGGCGTTGCCATCGCTGCCGAATAGTCATTGGGGACGTTCTTAAATGACTAGGTTGGGTAAATTGCTTTTCAAATTTATTCAATTTGTTTTGTTAGAAATTAAGCTATTTACCCGCTTAAAGCAATTAACGGTATGCATCTGCAATTGAAAATATTGCTCGAAAAATCGTCCAAGAAGTCGCGGGGTCCTTTTTGGTGCGTCGCGCGTCAAGCGATGTGGCAAGTTCTTGGTTAGATATTGGTCAGTTTTGGGGCAACCTTGCCAAAAGCTTGACGGATGCAGATTTAGACGTCGACGAATGAACACTTCAGGTGGGCTCCAAGCAAAAATCTGGGCTGATTCTCGATAATCGCCTTCAATCGTCCCTTGTCGTGCGTCGCCCTCGCGTACAATCTGCTCCGACATTCGCGCGCCGCCCGGCGCATAAGAGGGGAGGACCCCATGGCAAACGAGATCTGGACCATCAAGCGTTGTCTCGAGTGGACCAAGGAGTACCTGGCCGAGCGCGGTGAGGAGCATCCCCGTCTTTCTGCCGAGTGGCTGCTGTGCGCAGCAACGGGTCTGGCGCGCATCGACTTATATATGCGCATGGACGAGACGCTCGATGCAGCTCAGCTCGAGACCATGCACGCAGCGGTCGTCCGTCGCGCTAAGGGCGAGCCGCTGCAGTACATCACCGGCAGCACGCAGTTCCGCATGATCGACGTCGCGTGCGCACCTGGTGTGCTCATTCCGCGTCCCGAGACCGAGATGCTCGTCGAGGAAGTCCTCAATTATCTGGATGCCGAGGTGCTGAGCCCCGAGGCTGCCGCCCGTCAGCGCGTTGAGCTGCCTTGGAACGATGAGGTCGAGCAGGCTCGCAAAGCCGAGGCGGCGCTGGCCGACGAACGCGCGACCGCCGAGCGTCGTGCCGCCAACCTGACGGCCGCCGATGAGGCTGCGCTGGGTAGCGACGTGCTCGGTAGCCGCGCCTATGCCGAGGAACTTGCCGATCGCGAGGCCAAGGAAGCCGCCGTGCAGGCGGCAGAAGCAGAGGCCATGGAAACCCCCGAGCCCGAGCTCGACGAATACGGCGTCGCCATTGAGGGCAACGACCAACAGACGACTCCCGCGCAAGATGCCGCCGAGGCCAACGTGCCTGCCCCAGCCGAGCCCCGCACTGCCCGCGTTCTCGAGGTCGGCTGCGGCACGGGCTGCATCTCGCTCTCGCTTGCCTGGGAGCGTCGCGGCCACGTCACCTGCACTGCTACCGATATCGAGCCGCGCGCCATCGACCTTGCTACCAAAAACCGCGATGCGCTTGGCCTCACGTCCGACGAGGTCGCCTTCAGCCTCACGAACCTGGTGAGCTCCATTCCCCGTGAAGAGTGGGGCACCTTTGACGTACTCGTCTCCAACCCGCCCTACATCCCCACCGATGTCATGCGCTCGCTGCCGCACGAGGTCAAGGACTTTGAGCCCGATCTGGCGCTCGAGGGCGGTGCCGACGGCCTCGATATCTTCCGCCGCCTGCTCAACGCGGCGCCCTACATGTTGCGCGCCGGCGGCCTGTTTGCCTGCGAGCTCTACGAGGGCGCGCTCGACGCTGCGGCCGAGCTCTGCCGCCAAGCGGGTCTGTCGGACGTGCGCATCGTCCACGACCTCACCGATCGCCCCCGCATCGTCCGAGCCATCGTCACCGAGCCCAAACAGCGCCAGTAATATTTATTAACTGGTTAGCAAAAATTATAAATTAGTTTATAATTAGGACGGCTGAAAGAGGTCGGCCCATGCAACCTCCTACCTTTCGGGAAATCATTGCCCTACTCAAGCACGATGGATTCGTGAAGGTCGCGCAAGTCGGTAGTCATGCTAAATATGTTTCTGGTGACCGTGTTGTCACCGTGAACGGCTCTGGTGGTGATCGACCAAAGAAGGGCACGTGGGCAAGTATTCGTCGCCAAGCTGGATGGTAGTTGGAGGCAAAATGAGGCAGCGATTTACCTATGACTGCGTTCTCATAAAAGAAGACGACGGTTACTGCGCTAGCTTCCCGCAGATTCCCGGCGCCTTTGCCGATGGCGATACGCGCGAAGAAGCGATTGCCCATGCTACCGAGGCACTGATGGCGTTTTTGGCCGACGACCTCAACAACGGTTTGACTCCGGCAGGGTACGAACGCTCGGCCGAGGTCGTGGCCCTTTCAGTCGAAATCGACCACGAGGACGCTCGGGAAGCGGCGTGCCGAACATTTAAAGACGCAGCGCTGGACCTCAAAGTCTCCGCTCCGCGGATTACCGCGCTGGTCAAAGCCGGAAAGCTCGATGTTGAACTCGTCGACGGCCGTCGGATGATAACGATAGACAGCATCGAGCGCTACGCCGCCCAAGAACGCCACGCCGGCAGGCCAAAGAAGTTCGTCGCAGTCCAATAACCCCCTCACTTTCACCGACTACTAGAGCCGCTCACCAAACCAACATGCGCTCTGGGCAAATAGGTTGAACGTTTCGTGCGAGAATGCCCCACAGTAAACAAACTTGCACCAGAGCGTAAGGGGCTGGCATACGCATGCAGACGGTCTATCGGGTATACGAGGGAACGCGCGAGCCGCATCGGCTTGCCGTCGAGCGCACGGCCGAGGTGCTCGGCCGCGGCGGCCTGGCTTTGATCCCGACCGAGACCGTCTACGGTGTCGCCGTGGCAGTCAACGCCTTCTCGGACGCCGTGCCCCGAGATACAAGCGAATTCCCATCGTGGCCGCGCGATCCGCAGGCTGCCGTCAATGGCGCCGCAGTTCCTGCGCTCGGCACCGGCTATCGCCGTATCTTCACTCTCAAGCAACGTGAACTCACGCAAACCGTCGCTTGGCTGGTCGATGGCGTCGAAGCACTCGACCGCTATGGCGTGGATATCCCGGAAGATGCCCGCATACTCGCACGACGATGCTGGCCGGGAGCCCTGACTATCGTGGTCAAGGCAGCCCCCTGCGTGCCGACCTTTATGCGCGCTGCCGACGACACGGTGGCACTTCGCGCTTCGGCCTCGCCCGTGGTGCAGGCGCTCATTCGCGCCTGTGGCAGCCCCCTTGCCTGCACCAGCGCCAACACGCATGGCGCGCCCGCGCCGGCAAGTTTTATCACGGTGGAGGGTCGCATCCTGGAGGGAGTCGATGTTGCCGTCGACGCCGGTGAGACCCCGTGTCGCGACGCCTCGGCCATCGTGTCGTTCCAGCACGGCGGGCTCCAGATCCTGCGCCAAGGCGCACTTCCCGCATCAGAGATCGAACGGGTCCTGTCCGACCCGATGCAATAGAAAGGTGTAAGCGATGTCGTTGAATCTGGGCAGCCTGGGCATGGAAGATGCCTCGTTTAACTTTGGCGGTTCCTACATCATGGCGCTCGACTGCGGCACCACCTCGGTACTTGCGACCATCGTCGACGAGTACGGATGCATCGTCGCGCAGGCACGTCGCAGCGTCAAAACCAGCTTCCCACGTCCCGGTTGGGTAGAGCAAGACCCCATGGCGGTCCTTGCCAGCCAGATCGCCGTCATGATGGAAGTCCAGTTTAAGAGCGGTATCCACTCCGACCGCATTGCCGCCATCGGCATCTCCAACCAGCGCGAGACCACGGTGGTCTGGGACCGCGTGAGCGGTCAGCCGATCTATAACGCCATCGTATGGCAGTGCCGCCGTACCGCGCCGGCAATCGACGCGTTGGTTGAACAGGGTTGCGAGGAGCTGGTGCGCTCCCGCACGGGACTCACGCTCGACCCGTATTTCTCGGCCTCCAAGGTACAGTGGATTCTCGACAACGTCGACGGCGCACGCGAGAGCGCGGCGGCGGGCGACCTCATGTTTGGCACCATCGACACCTGGCTCATCTACAACCTCACCGGCGGCCAGGTCTTTGCCACCGACTACACCAATGCCAGCCGCACGGCACTCTTTAATATCCATACGCTCGATTGGGACGACGACCTGCTGGCACTCTTTGACGTTCCATGTTCCATGATGCCCGAGGTTCGCTGGAGCTCGGGCGACTACGGCCGCGTCGCGAGCGACATCATGACCAACATGCCGCCCATCATGGGCGTGGCGGGTGACCAACAGGCGTCGCTGTTCGGCCACTGCTGTTTCCGTCCCGGCCAGACCAAAAACACCTATGGCACGGGTTGCTTTATGCTCATGAACACCGGCGACGAGATCGTCGAATCCAAGAATGGCCTGGTCTCCACCATCGGTATCGCTGCGGACGGCAAAGTCAGCTATGCGCTCGAGGGCTCTATTTTTGCCGCCGGCTCATCGATGAACTGGCTTCGCAACAACATGGGCATCATCTCGAGCGTGAGCGAGTCGGCACAACTCGCCGCTTCGATTAGCGACAACGAGGGCTGCTACTTCGTTCCGGCCTTTGCGGGTTTGGGTGCTCCCTGGTGGGACCCGCATGCTCGCGGTATCGTGTGCGGTCTGACCGGCGCTTCGAGCCGTGCGACCATCGTACGTGCCGCCTGCGAATCCATGGCATATCAGAGCTACGACGTGCTGCGCGCCATGGAGCAGGACGTGGGGCTTTCGATTGAGCGCCTGTCTGTCGATGGCGGTGCCTCGCGCAACGAGTTCATCATGCAATTCCAGGCCGACCTGCTGGATATCCCCGTGCTGCAATGCGAGACGGTGGAGACCACGGCAATCGGTGCCGCGTACTTGGCGGGTCTTGCCGTCGGCTATTGGGAAGACCTGGAAGAGCTGGAGCAAAATGCCCAGATCGTTAGGACCTTCCTTCCCCACATGTCCGCCGAGCGCCGCGAGCAAAACCTTGCGGGCTGGCGTGATGCAGTCAGGCGCTCGCTCAGCACCTCACAGTAGGGCTGCGATGGGCTGCTCGATACAACAAACCGCTAAACTAATGCATGGCGTGCGGCGGCAACATTGCTGCGCGCCTTGTCAGCAAGGCCGTTTTGCGGCCGCAACGAAAGGGGCAATCAACCCATGACCGTCACCTACGATGCGTCCCGTGTGACGCTTGTCGATCACCCGCTCGTCCAGCACAAGCTGTCGATCCTGCGCGACAAAAACACCGGCACCAACCAGTTCCGTCAGCTCGTGCGCGAACTCGCGCTTTTTGACGGCTACGAGGCCATGCGCGACCTGCCTATGGAAGACGTCGAGGTCGAGACCCCTATCACCACCGCAACGTTTAAGCAGCTCGCCGGCAAGAAACTCGCCATCGTGCCCATCCTGCGTGCGGGCCTTGGCATGGTCGACGGCATCCTCGACCTGGTGCCCTCCGCTCGCGTGGGCCACATCGGCATGGAGCGCGACGAGGTCACCCACGAGCCGCACGAGTATTACTGCAAGATGCCCAAGGATATCGACCAGCGCATCTGCCTGGTCGTCGACCCCATGCTCGCCACGGGCGGTTCGGCCGAGATGGCCATCAGCTACCTGCGCGGGCGCGGTGTCAAGGACATCCGCATGCTGTGCATCGTCGCGGCCCCCGAGGGCCTCAAGTCGCTGACCGAGAAGGATCCCGATGTACATATCTATACCTGCGCCATCGACGACCATCTCAACGAGGCTGCCTACATCGTTCCCGGCCTCGGCGACGCCGGCGACCGCATCTACGGCACGCTCTAGTCGCTGGGCTAAACGGCCGCGGCTGCAAATACGAAGAAACGGTGCGCGCGGACGAACAAAAGGCGACCGCGCGCACTCCTGTTAACGGACGTTTTGCCCTGCAGGGTTCGAGAAAAACGTATTACCGTACCTGCGGCATAAAGAAGGTCTTAAGAAAACGAACAGGTGCGTATTAACCGATGCTTTTTCGGTTGTACTTTAGCGATTGGCTCGTACAATAGTCACCAATGTTTGGCGGGAACTGTTCTGTGAAGCGTTAAAAAGGAAAGTGAGGACGCCAGTGTTTCAGATAGCCGATCTGCTCGCTATCGTTGCAGGCGCCATCGCGGGCGCAATTGCCTTCCTTCCCTTTGTCTTTACGCTCAAGCCGGTTCTTGACGATAAACAGAATGCGGACATGCTCAAGGGTATGGTGAGTCTGGCGGTCTCGGCAATCGCCCTGCTCGTCTTTACCTTGGTTGTGTTTGTGTTGTTCGGAGAGGCATTTCGCATGTTCCTCCTGGGCGAGGCGATCGGCTTCGTGGCCTTTATGGCTGCCTGCACGGTTCGTGTCGTCAAGGCGCTGCGAGATCCTCATGAGGTCGAAAGGTAAGTCGTGGAAATTTTTGAAAAGCTGCCTGATGAGATTAATCATCTGGTCAGCGAGTTCAGCTCCACCCCTGTCGTGGGCGATCTGAGCTGCGGCATCACGCAGTACTCGTTTTGGCTGATCGTCTCCACGATCGTGCTCCTGATCGTCCTGGCCGTGTTCAAGAAGAAGCAGACCCTGGTCCCCAAGGGCTTCTTCGTCAACGGTTTCGAGTACATCATCGAGTACGTCGAGAACGATATCGGCAAGGGCGTCGTGGGTGAGAACTGGAAGAAGCACTTCCCGTTCCTGTGCTCGCTTTTCCTGTTCATCCTGATCAATAACATGATCGGCCTGATTCCGGGAATGAAGCCCGGCACCGGCGCAATCGGCTCCACCGCCGCGCTCGCCATCTTCGCCTTCGTGTATTTCATCTACTACGGATGCAAGGCTCACGGCGTGATCGGCTACGTCAAGAGCCTCGCCCCGCAGGGCGTAAGCTTCCCGATGAACGTGCTTGTGTGGGTCGTCGAGCTTTTCTCGACCTTCCTGCGTCTCATCACGCTTGCCGTCCGTCTGTTCTGCAACATGTTCGCAGGACACGTGGTCATGGGCTCGTTCGCCATCATGGCGAGCATGTTCATGCAGCCGCTGCTTCAGCAGGTTTCCGCGGCCCACGCCGTTGGCGCCCTGCCTTCGCTAGCCTGGCTTGCCATCCTCATCCTGATCTATGCGATCGAGCTTGTGGTCGGCGCCATCCAGGCTTACGTCTTCACGGTCCTTACCGCCGTGTATGTCTCCGAGGCAGAGGAGGTCGCGGAGGAGGAGTAGCCTTCCGCTCGCGCCTTAAAGGTAAGCAATTCGTTAAACCGCCGGTGCCCGTACCCATGGAGCCCGGCAGTTATAAAAAAGGTTATCCTGCGTGAAATAAGACACGCACGACAAAGGAGGAATCGTGGGAGTTATCGGTTACGGTCTCGGTGTTATCGGCGCTGGTCTTGCTATCGGCCTGTCTGCTCTGGGTGCTACGGGTGCTATGGCCCGTCAGCCTGAGGTCCAGGGCCGCGTGTTCACCGTCTTCATCATGGGCTCCGCCTTCGGCGAGGCTCTGGCTCTGATCGGCTTCGTTGTCGCGCTGATCGTTAAATAGCACGGAGCGTCAAGTATGAATCTTTCATCCCAGAAGAGCGCGATCGCACTCTCCGCGTCCGCGGCCGCGCTGCTCATGCCGGTTTCCGCGTTCGCTGAGGACGGCGCTGCCGGTGCGGACATCCTCATCCCTAAGATGGCGGAGTTCATCCCGGCGCTTATCGCCTTCCTGATTATCTGGATCGTGCTGGCCAAGGTCGCCCTGCCGGGCATCATGAAAACCATGGAGGAGCGCGGCAAGAAGATCGAGGAGAGCCTCGACGAGGCCGAGAAGACCAAGCAGGAGGCTATCGCCAAGCGCGCTGAGTCCGACTCGATCGTCACCGACGCCCGTCGTCAGGCTGCCGACATCGTTCTCGAGGCCCGTAAGGACGCCGAGTCCGAGCGCGCCCGTATCATCGAGGCTGCTCACAAGGAGGCCGAGGAGATCATCGCCAAGGCCCATACGACCGTCGAGGACGAGCGCAAGTCCATTTACGCCGGTGCCGCGAGCTCCATCGCCGACCTGTCCGTTGCCGTCGCCACCAAGATCGTGGGCGAGGCACTCGAGGACGATGCCGAGCAGAAGAAGCTCATCGAGCGCTACATCCAGGAAGCAGGTAGCCTGAATGCCGACTAGCCGCTATCAGGACAAGGTGCTCGAGACCTACGCGCGCTCCCTTCTGGAAGCCGCTAAGGCCGAGAACCATGTGTTCGAGGACCTCGAGATGATCGAGCGCTTGGCTTCCGCCAGCCCCGAGATCATCGCCGTGCTCGACACCATGTCCAAGCGCGACCAGCTCGACCTTCTTCCCAAGGTGGCAGCTGCCTTTAAGTATGTTGCCGAGGAAGACGAGGATGTAGTGGGCGTGACCGTCACCACGGCGATCCCGCTCGACGACGAGCTGCGTCAAACCATCACTAAGAAATGCGAGCAGGACTTCGGCCGCAAGGTATTCCTTATCGAGCAGGTTGACCCGTCTATCGTGGGCGGCCTGGTGCTCGAGGCCCGCGGCGAGCGTCGTGACATTTCCGTCAAGACGCAGCTGCGCATCGCGCAGGAGACCCTCGCAAACTCTGCTAATTCGTACGGAGGTGAAGCCTAATGTCCGAAACCCTCAATGCCCAGGATATCGCCAAGAAACTGCAGGAGCAGCTCACGAGCCTCTCCGCGACGGTCGATACGCATGAGGTTTCAACGGTCGACGAGGTAGGCGACGGCATCGCGCGCGTCTCCGGCCTCAAGAGCGCCATGGCAGGCGAGCTTCTGGAGTTCAAGAGCTCCGATACCGGTGAGACCGTCTTCGGCCTTGCCCAGAACCTTGACCGTGACGAGGTCGGCGCCGTTCTGTTTGGTGCCGTCGACTCCATCAAGGAAGGCGACGAGTGCCGCACCACTGGCCGCATTATGGATATCCCCGTGAGCCGTGCCATGCTCGGCCGCGTCGTCAATCCGCTCGGCCAGCCCATCGACGGCCTGGGCGACATCGTCGCCACGCACCGTCGCCCCATCGAGTTCAAGGCTCCCGGCGTCATCGATCGTACCCCGGTGTGCGAGCCGGTTCAGACCGGCCTGCTCGCTATCGACTCCATGGTGCCTATTGGCCGCGGTCAGCGTGAGCTCATTATCGGCGACCGTAAGACCGGTAAGACCGCCATCGCCATCGACGCTATCCTCAACCAGCGCGGCAAGGGCATGGTCTGCATCTATGTCGCCATCGGCCAGAAGGCCTCCACGGTTGCCAACATCCGCGAGACCCTCGCTCAGCACGGTGCGCTCGACTACACCATCATCGTTTCGGCCACCGCTGCCGATTCCGCCCCTATGCAGTACATCGCGCCTATGGCCGGTGCCGCTATCGGCGAGTTCTTCATGTACAACGGCGAGGACGGCAAGCCCGCCAGCGAGACCAACCCCGGCGGCCACGTGCTCGTCATCTACGACGACCTGTCCAAGCAGGCTGTGGCCTACCGTCAGATGTCGCTGACGCTGCATCGTCCGCCCGGACGCGAGGCCTATCCTGGCGACATCTTCTACCTGCACTCTCGTCTGCTCGAGCGTGCCGTCAAGATGTCCAAGAAGAACGGTTACGGCTCCATGACGGCACTGCCGATCATCGAGACCCAGGACGGCGACGTCTCGGCCTACATTCCGACCAACGTCATTTCCATTACCGATGGTCAGATCTACCTGCAGTCCGAGCTCTTCTTCCAGGGTCAGCGCCCGGCAGTCGACGTGGGCATCTCCGTGTCCCGCGTCGGTGGCGATGCGCAGACCAAGGCCATGAAGCAGGTCGCCGGCAACCTCCGTCTGGACCTCGCTTCGTACCAGGAGCTCGCCGGCTTTACGCAGTTCGGCTCCGACCTCGACGAGGCTACTCAGAAGCAGCTTACCCATGGCGCTCGCATGACCGAGCTCCTGAAGCAGCCGCGCTACAAGCCGTTTGAGGTTGGCGAGCAGATCGTTACGCTGTTCGCTGGCAACGAGGGCTTCCTGGATGACCTGGAGATCGCCGACGTGCTGCCTTTCCGTGCCGAGCTCATCGAGTACATGGACAATGGCTTTGGCTTGCTGCTCGACAAGGTTCGCGCCAAGAAGATCGATGATGACACCAAGGCTGAGCTCTTGCGTGTCATCGGCGACTTCAAGCAGCAGTTCATGGCCAAGCACCATTCGGATGTTTCTGGATCAGAGGAGAACTAAGCCCCATGGCCAACCTTCGCGACATTAAGAAGCGAATCTCCTCGGTTACCACGACCAAGCAGATCACGCGCACGATGGAGATGGTCTCTACGGCCAAGATCCGTCGTGCCCTCGATCGCTCCAAGCAGGCCGAGCCCTATAAGGAGGCGCTGACCGACGTCATGTTGACGGTCGCCGGCGACGCCTCCTGTTCGGGCACCGATCCCATGCTGCAGAAGCATGAGAGCGTCAAGCATGGCCTGATTGTCGTTATTGCCTCGGACCGCGGCCTTGCCGGCGGTTTCAATACGACGGTGGAGCGCACGGCCGAAAAGCTCGCCGCTTCTTGGGCGAACGACGGCATCGAGTGCGAGATCATCGCGTGCGGGCGTAAGCCGGCCACGTATTTCCGTGACCGCGCAAACGTTGTCATGCACTTTGAGGGCAACTCCTCTGAGCCCGATTTCAATCAGGCCCGCATGATCTCCTCTCATATCTGCGATGCGTATCGTGCCGGTGAGCTTGACCGTGTCGAGCTTGTCTACCACCACGCCAAGAACCGCGTGGATCAGGAGCTTCGCGTCGAGCATCTGTTGCCGCTCGACCCCGAGATGATCGCTATGGCCCACGGTCCGCGTAAGAACGAGACCGACGCCCCTAAGCGCATCTCGTCCACGTTCGAGTTCGTGCCCTCTCCCGAGCATGTTCTCGGCAAGCTTGTGCCGTCTTATATCCTGACGGTCATCTACCAGGCCCTGATCGATTCGGCGGCTGCCGAGCAGGGTGCACGCCGCAAGGCCATGCACTCCGCGACGGAAAACGCCACCGCGATCATCTCGACCCTTACCCGCACGTATAGTCGCGTGCGCCAGGCTTCGATCACGACCGAGATTAACGAGATCGTCGGCGGAGCCTCAGCATTGGAGGAACAGTAATGGCTAATAACACCGTAAAGCTTGCGGTCGAGGAAGCCACCAAGAAGACGACTGCCGGTGATGGTCGCATCGTGCGAATCATCGGCCCTGTCGTTGACGTCAAGTTTGACGGCGCGGTGCCCCCGATCTACAACGCGCTCACGGTCGAGGCCGAGACCCCGATCGGTCATCTGAGCACGATCCTCGAGGTCGAGAGCCAGCTTCCGGGCGGCGTCGTCCGCACGGTCGCCATGTCCTCGACCGACGGCCTGCAGCGCGGCCTCATCGCCACCGATACCGGTGAGCCCATGAAGATGCCCGTTGGCCCCAAGACGCTCGGCCGAATTTGGAACGTCATGGGCAAGCCCGTCGACGGCAAGCCCATGCCCGAGGTGGAGGAGTTCTACCCCATCCACCATGCAGCGCCCCGCTTTGACGAGCTCACCACCAAGACCGAGATCTTCGAGACCGGCATCAAGGCCGTCGACCTGCTCGAGCCCTACATCCGTGGCGGCAAGACGGGCCTGTTCGGCGGCGCCGGCGTCGGCAAGACCGTTCTGATTCAGGAGCTCATCAACAACCTCGCCCAGGAGCACGGCGGCACCTCGGTGTTCACCGGCGTCGGCGAGCGTACCCGCGAGGGCACCGACCTGTTCCTCGAGATGAGCGAGTCTGGCGTTATCGACAAGACCTGCTTGGTCTATGGTCAGATGAACGAGCCGCCCGGAGCGCGTCTGCGCATCGGTCTGGCCGGCCTTACCACCGCTGAGTACTTCCGCGATCGCGGCCAGGACGTTCTGCTGTTCATCGACAACATCTTCCGCTTTTCCCAGGCAGGTTCCGAGGTTTCCGCACTGCTGGGCCGTATGCCGTCCGCCGTTGGTTACCAGCCCACGCTGGCAACCGAGATGGGCGACCTCCAGGAGCGCATTACCTCGACCAAGACGGGCTCCATTACCTCCGTCCAGGCTGTCTACGTCCCCGCAGACGACCTGACCGACCCTGCGCCTGCCACGACGTTTACGCACCTCGACGCCACCACGGTTCTTTCGCGTAGCATTTCGTCGCTCGGCCTATTCCCGGCTATCGACCCGCTCGCATCTTCCTCCGACGCTCTCGATCCCTCGATCGTCGGCGAGGAGCACTACCGTGTCGCCGTCAAGGTCCAGGAGCTCCTGCAGGAGTACTCCGACCTTCAGGACATCATCGCCATTCTGGGTATGGACGAGCTGTCCGAGGAGCAGCGCCTTACGGTCAACCGTGCCCGTAAGATTCAGCAGTTCCTCTCGCAGTCCTTCCACGTCGCCGAGAAGTTCACCGGCAACCCCGGTGTCTACGTCCGCGTCGAGGATACCGTCCGCTCTTTCGCCGAGATTGTCGACGGCAAGGCCGATGACCTGCCCGAGCAGGCTTTCCGCTATGCTTCCACGATTGAGGACGTGCGCGAGCGCGCCCGCAAGATGGGGGAGAAGTAGGTTATGCGTATCCGCATCGTGTGCCCCGTGAGCTGCGCCTATGAGGGCGACGCTGCGTTTGTGTCGATTCCGTCCACGGATGGCGAGTTTGGCGTCCTGCCTGCTCACTCCAGCGAGATTTGCACGATCGACCGCGGTTACGTTCGCGTTTCCGATAAGGCCATGGGCACTGTCGACCACACGTTTGCCGTGGCCGGCGGCTATGCCCAGGTTGCGGACGATGTCGTGACCGTTCTCGCCGAGCGCGCTTGCGATTTGGCGACCGTCGATGCCGACAAGCTTAAAGCTGATATTCAAGGTTTTGAAGAGAAGCTGGGTAATTTGTCGGAGGATGATGCACGCCGCGCCTACCTCTATAATGAAATCGCATGGTGTAAGCTCAAGCTTGCCCAATAGTCAAACGATTTAGCGTTCGACCATTTGCGAACACATCATGCCCGGGATGGCCCAGCCACCCCGGGCATGCTTTTTGAAAGGGTAGACCTTGGATATTATCCGCGTTGAGGGTGGCCACGCCATCGGAGGCTCCGTGCCCGTCTCGGGCGCCAAGAACTCCGCGCTCAAACTCATGGCGGCAACGCTTCTGGCGCCGGGCAAGACGACGCTGCAGAACGTGCCCGATATTTCCGATGTCCACGTGATGGGCAAGGTGCTCAAGGGCATGGGCGCTACGATCGATGTTCTCGACGAGCACACGCTCGAGATTGATACCTCTCAGGTCGATTCATGGGAGGCCCCCTACGAGCTCGTTGCCAAGATGCGCGCTTCCACCGCCGTCATGGGGCCCCTGCTGGGCCGCTTCCATCGCGCCAAAATTGCCATGCCGGGCGGCTGCAACCTGGGTGCTCGTAAGATCGATATGCACATTCTTGGTCTTGAGGCCCTGGGCGTTGAGTTCGATACCGCCCACGGTTACATCAACGCTAATGCGCCCCAAGGTCTGCGCGGTACCACCGTCACGCTCGAGTTCGCCAGCGTCGGTGCGACCGAGAACCTCATCATGGCCTCTGTGCGCGCACAGGGCACCACGGTTATCGACAATGCCGCCCGCGAGCCCGAGATCGTCGATCTCGCTAACATGCTCAACGAGATGGGCGCCAAGATTGTTGGCGCCGGTACGCCCGTCGTGACGATCGAAGGCGTGGAAGAGCTCCATCCCGTTACCCATCGCGTGGTGGGCGACCGCATCGAGGCCGGTACCTTTATCGTTGCCGGTGCGTTGATGGCCGACGATCGCGGTGTCGATGTCACGGGCTTTTGCCCCATTCACTTGGGCATGGTGCTCAAGAAGATGGAGCTTATGGGTATCGACTGCGAGCGCGTCGAGGATGGCGTCCATGTGAACCGTGCCGAGCGTATCAAGCCGGTCGACATCCAGACGCTTCCGTTCCCCGGTTTCCCGACCGACATGCAGGCGCAGATTATGGTGCTCTCCGCCCTTGCCGACGGCAGTTCCGTTATTACCGAAAACATCTTCGAGAATCGCTTTATGTTTGCCTCTGAGCTGGTGCGCATGGGTGCCGACATTCGTATCGAGAGCCATCATGCCATGATTCATGGCGTCAAGGGCTTCTCGGGTGCACAGGTTACCTCGCCCGATTTGCGCGGCGGAGCGGCCCTCGTCGTAGCGGGCTTGATCGCCGACGGGACGACCGAGGTTTCGGCTATCCATCACATCAAGCGCGGCTACGAGCAGTTTGTCGAAAAGCTGCAGGCGCTTGGCGCGCATGTCGAGCATGCTACCGTCCCCGATCCCGTCATCTACTAATACAGGTTGCCTATGTTTAATAAAAAGCCCCTCGCGGATACCACCACCCGAAGACCCTCAACTGGTGCGCAGGCCAAGATCTACAGTCGCGATAACGTGGCTCGCTATTCCGAGCGCGCTCGTCAACGCCGCCGTAGCCACACGATTCGTCACGTCGCGCTCATTGTCGTGCTTGGCGTGCTGCTGAGTGCCACTACCGCTGCCGGCCTGTGGTTTGCCACCATTATGGGCAAGCTCGGCGATTCTAATGTCATTACTGACAATCTGCGTCGGGTTCTGGTTGACACCGATGAGGCAAAGGATCCGTTCTACGTGCTGCTTCTTGGCACCGACGGCCGTCCGGGCGAGGATACGTATCGTGCCGACTCGATTATCCTGGCTCGCATCGACCCCACGCAAAAGCAGGCGACGCTCATTTCCGTTCCGCGCGACACCAAGGTCGAGTACAAGGGCGAGACCATGAAGATCAACGCCTGCCATACCGTTGGCGGCGCCGAGGCCATGGTCGAGGCGGTCAACGAGCTGTGCGGTGTTCAGATCTCCCACTATGCCGAGGTCAGCTTCGACGGTATGCAGGCGCTGATTGATTCGGTTGGCGGTATCGACATTAACGCAACCGATGATGTTGACGACCCCGAGCACCTGGATATTAAGATTACCGCTGGCCAGCAGCATATGGACGGTGCCACCGCCCTTACCTATGCCCGCTGCCGCTACACCTATGCCGACGGCGATTACACGCGCATGCGCCACCAGCGTCAGGTGCTTGGCGCCCTTGCCAACCAGATTCTCAATAACTTCGATGCCACGAAGATCTTTGGCCTGGTTAATTCGCTGTCCGATATGCTCGTAACCGATATGAGCGTTCAGGATATCGTGGCTACGGTCAATGCCATGCGCGGTATGGATGTCGACGGTATCTACTCGGCCAACCTGCCCTCGTACGCCGACGACAGCACCATGATCGACGGTGTGAGCTACGTCTTTGTCTACGAGGACGAGCTCAAGGAAATGATGGAGCGCGTCGATGCCGGCAAGGATCCCAAGGGTCCCAACACCATGGGTCTTTCCGACGGTTCCAGCTCTACGATCGGCGACCTGAACAACAACACGTCTGACGACTACGCAAACGGTACCGCAACCTCATCGGTCAGCTCTGACGATTCCGATGGCTCAAGCGATTCGAGCGATTCGGACTACTACGAAGAGCCCACCGGCGACGGCAACGGTTACGAGGCCAATTATTAGGGTTACGCGGGCTTACCAGCCCGCGTAACCAGTTGACGCTGCAAACCCGCCAGAGCGGCAATCTGCCTTTCAACTTCGGCGGCATGAC
>UQTN01000012.1 GCA_900543945.1 uncultured Collinsella sp.
CAGTCCTATGCAAGACGAAGGCCACATTAAGTGGCCTTCTTTGCATGCGGAACTCATTTGGAGCAAACACCCCGGCGACTCGGGGCTTCCCCGGCCAGACGACTCGGCCGTTCGGGTCAGGTGGGCTGGATTGAATTTGGTGAATGAGGGCGCCGATGGCGCCCTCATTCTTTATATATGTTGGGAACGCCAGGCGGTGGGGGTGGTGCCGGTGTGTTGCTTGAAGGCTTGGGCGAAGGCGGCCTGCTGAGGGTAGCCTAGACGCTCTGCCACCTGCGCTATCGTGAGCGCGCTATCGGCCAAAAGGTCCTGTGCTCGCTCCATACGGCGTCTGCGAATGTAGGCGCCCAGGGACTCGCCAGTTTGAGCCTTAAAGGTGGCGCATAGCTTGGAGCGGCTTGTGTAGAGCCCCTCGGCCACCTCGTTGATACCCACGCGTCTGCCTTTGTCGAGCGTGCGCTCAATCATTGCCGTTGCTTCTTCGGCAATGGTTATGCTGACACGTGTGTCTGCCGCTTGCCGCGCCTGCTTGTGCGCCGCGCGCGAACAGGCGAGCTCCGCGACCATGGTCTCCACGATGCCCTGCATATAGACATGTCCGCCTGCGGTGCGGGCGCGGTCCTCGTTAATCCTGCGCAACGTGTGGCAGATGGCAGACGTCGCCTCCTCGTGCCATGGCTCGGCAAACGCCTCAAAGACCCCTGCGAACTCGGTGGGATAGCGGTGCTCCAGTTCGTCAAAAAATCCAGGCAAAAAGAGCACCGAGCGCGAGTGATAAAGCTGCCCTGCAAACAGCGGACTTAGCTCCTCGCCGCAGCTATCTTGGATAAAGCTGCACACCGCGCTGTTCGGCCACGGTCCATGCAGGGGTTTAAGGTTCGCAGGCGTTATGCCGGCTTCGGGCATGCACATGAGCGTGGGCGCGCTGACCTCGCTCACGCACGCGTACGGTTCGGGTGTGTATTCGGCCAGGTACATATCGTGCGTCGGGGTAATGTAATGCTCCATGACGATGCAGGCAGGGGAGAGGGGCATGATCCATGCGCGTCCGTGCGCCCGATCGTTTGCCACCTCGCCGGTAAAGACGGCGCCCTTGCCGGTAAGCTCCAGGCCAAACTGCTCAAACTGCGGTGCATAGAGCTCGGTTATGTCGGTCGCTGCCCGCCGTATTTGCAAAAGCGTCCCTTTCCTTTGCAGAAACGTCCACGCCTGGCTCGATTGTGAGCCATGTCTAACACATCAATGATAAGTTCATTACGGTTAACTCTCAAGCCGTTAGAAAGGAATCTCATGGCAAAGGGATCAAAAAAGGAAGGCGGCGGTATCGGCGAGCTGCTTGCATATGCCGGCGACCGTAAATTCCTAACATATTTGGGCATGGCCCTCTCGGCGCTCTCGCAGCTGCTGAGCTTTGGCCCGTACGTGTGCATCTGGCTTGTCGCGCGCGATCTGATCGCCGTGGCACCTAACTGGAGCGAAGCCTGCGGCATCGCGACGTATGGCTGGTGGGCCGTGGGGTTTGCGCTGGCAAGCATCGTGGTCTATTTCGTGGGGCTCATGTGCACGCACCTGTCTGCGTTTCGCTGCGCGTCCAATATTCGCAAGACTACGAGCGAGCACCTGCTTAAGCTGCCGCTTGGCTACTTTGACACACACGCCACCGGTGAGCTGCGCCGTATCGTAGACGGATGCGCCGCTTCCACAGAGACTTTGCTCGCACACATGCTGCCCGATATCGCAGGCGCCACCGCCATGGTCGTGGGCCTGCTCGTGCTGCTTTTCGCCCTCGATTGGCGTTTGGGTGCGGCATGCCTAATCTCGGTCGTCGTTTCGTTTTGCGCCATGGCCACCATGATGAGCGGCAAGGGCGCCGAGTTTATGAAGGCTTACATGGGCGCGCTGGTCAAGATGAACAAGACCGGCACCGAATACGTACGCGGCATCCCCGTGGTCAAGGTCTTCCAGCAGACGGTCTACTCCTTTAAGGCGTTTCACGATGCGATCGCCGAATACGCCGACATGGCGCAAAGCTATGCGGGCACGTTCTGCCGAGGCCCGCAGGTGCTCAACCTTACCGCGCTCAATGGCCTCGTGGCATTTCTTTTGCCCGTGGCGTTGCTGTTGGCGCCGGGCGAGACGGACTTCGCACACTTTATGGTCAACTTCACGTTTTACGCGATCTTTTCGGCCGTGGTGCCGACGGCCATGACCAAGCTCATGTTTGTGGGCGAGGCGTCTCGGATGAGTGCCGATTCGCTGGCGCGCATCCGAAGCGTTATGGATTCCAAGCAGCTCTCCGTGCCTGCCCAGCCCAAGCACCCTATCGGCAGCGATGTGCGCTTTGAGGATGTAAGCTTTACCTACGAGGGTGCCGAAGCGCCTGCCGTCGATCATGTGAGCTTTAGCGTTCCCGCAGGTAGCACCCTTGCGTTGGTTGGTCCCTCGGGCGGCGGTAAGTCAACCTGCGCAAGCCTGATCCCGCGTTTTTGGGATGTTTCCTCGGGTCGCGTGCTTGTGGGCGGCGCAGACGTTCGCGACATGGATCCGCACGAGCTCATGGACCAGGTCGCCTTTGTGTTTCAGACCAATCAGCTGTTCCGGCAAACACTTGCCGATAACGTGCGCGCCTCCAAGCCTACGGCCACTGACGACGAAGTGCGTGCGGCCCTCTCCGCAGCTCAGTGCGACGACATTGTGGTCAAGCTTCCACAGGGCATCAATACCATGCTCGGTGCCGGCGGAGCATATCTTTCGGGCGGCGAGGTCCAGCGCGTGGCACTCGCCCGCGCGATTCTTAAAGACGCGCCTATCGTGGTGCTCGATGAGGCCACGGCGTTTGCCGACCCCGAGAACGAGGCGCTCATCCAGCGCGCCTTTAGCAAGCTGGCGGCGGGTCGCACGGTCATTATGATTGCGCACCGACTCTCGACTGTAGTGGGGGCCGACAAGATCGTGGTGCTCAACCAAGGTAGCGTGCAGGAGACTGGCACCCATGCCGAGCTGCTGTCCCAAAACGGCCTGTACGCCAAGATGTGGGCCGAATACGAACAGGCCGCGAGCTGGAAAATCACTGCTACCGCGGATGCCGCCGTCACGAAGGGAGGCGAGGCCTAAATGTTCGCCTCATTCCAAAAGAAGTATTTCCTATCCGATAAAGGCGTCGCCGGCGTAAAACGCGGCATTTTCTGGACCGCGCTCACCAATCTCATTACCATGGCCGGCATGGGCTTATTGTTCCTGGTCATGGCCGGTTTTGTCGAACATTTCGCCACCGGTGCCGACCTGCCGGATGCCCTGCCGATTGTGGGCGGCCTCCTGGTCTTTTTCGTGTTGCTCTTTGCCTCTAACTGGCAGCAGTATTACTACACCTACTGCATCTTTTACGAGGAGTGCGGCAAGCAGCGTATGGAGATTGCCGAGCGCTTGCGCAAGCTGCCGCTGTCGTTTTTTGGCCGTCGTGATCTGGCCGATTTAACCGAGACCATCATGGGCGACGTCCAGGCCATGGAGCACGCCTACAGCCACGTGCTGGGAGAGCTTTGGGGTGCCATCATCGCAAGCGCCATTGTGTTCGTGGCGTCGCTGTTCTTTTGCTGGCAGCTGGCGATTGCGGCGTTTTGGAGCGTTCCCGTGGCCTTTGCCGTGCTGTATCTGACGCGCGGCCCCATGATCCCGGTGTTCGACCATGTGCGTGCCGAGAAGGTCAAGGTTACCGAGGCGATCCAGGAGACGCTCGACTGCGTGCGCGAGATCCGCGCCACCAACCAGGAGGCTCATTATCTTGAGGGGCTCAACGCCGTGATCGATGCCGAGGAGCGCGAGACCACCAAGGGCGAGCTCGCCAATGGGCTTTTGGTCAACTCCGCCTTTGCCATCCTGCGCCTGGGGATTGCCACCACGTTGGTCACGGGCGCTGCGATGGTCGCCTCCGGCCAGGTCGACTTTTTGATGATGTTTGCCTTCCTGCTTATGGTGAGCCGCATCTATGCGCCCTTTGATCAGGCGCTGATGCTGATGTCCGAGCTGTTTGCCGCCGAGTCGTCGGCCAAGCGCATGCGTTCCATCATGGAAGAGCCCGTGGCGCGGGGCAGCGAGCAGTTTGAGCCCGTAGGCCACGATGTGGTGTTCAATCACGTGGCATTTGGCTATGGTGCGGGCGAGGACGGCCGCGCCGGCGAGAAAGTTCTTACCGATGTGAGCTTTACCGCCAAGGAAGGCGAGGTCACGGCACTGGTCGGTCCTTCGGGCTCCGGTAAGTCTACGGTGAGCCGCCTGGCCGCGCGCTTTTGGGATGCCACCGCGGGCACGGTCACCGTGGGCGGCGTGGATGTTGCGAGCGTGGATCCCGAGGTGCTGCTGCGCGACTACGCCATTGTGTTCCAAGACGTGCTACTCTTTGACGACACGGTGATGGGAAACATCCGCCTCGGGCGTCGTGGCGCCACCGATGAGCAAGTGCTTGCGGCTGCGCGTGCCGCCAACTGCGACGAGTTTGTGAGCCGCATGCCGCAGGGCTACAACACCATGATCGGCGAGAACGGCTCCAAGCTGTCCGGCGGCGAGCGCCAGCGCATCTCTATCGCCCGTGCGCTGCTCAAAGACGCGCCTATCGTGCTGTTGGACGAGGCGACGGCGAGCTTGGATGTGGAGAACGAGACCGTGGTTCAGCAGGCGCTCTCCCGTCTGCTTGCAGGTAAGACGGTTATCGTTATTGCCCACCGTATGCGTACGGTGGAAAATGCCGACAAAATCGTTGTACTCAAGGATGGTGTGGTTGCCGAGCAGGGCACTCCGGCGCAGCTCAAGGCGGCAGGTGGAGAATTCGCCCGCATGGTGGCGCTGCAAAAGGAAGCAGCTACCTGGCAGTTGTAAGAAGGAGCAAAGGGACAGTCCCTTTGTCACATTGACAATCGGTTACTCCGCATCGTTAATTTTCAAAAGGTTAGCCATGGCTGACCTAGATAGTTAGATAAAATTGAGATATTTCAAAAGCGTGCTCGAGCAAACTTGTTTACTCGGGTGCTGAGGCACCATGCCGCGTCCAATGCGGCAAAAGGGAGAGACATCATGAAGAAGTCCACGTTCAACACCCTGCTTGTCGGTGGCGGTTTTCTGCTCGGTACGGCCGGCATCAAGCTGCTCACCAGCGCTCCGGTAAAGAATGCCTGCGTGCAGGGTATCGCGTGCGGTATGCGCATCAAGAACGGCTACCAGGACATGGTCGAGCAGGCCAAGGCCGAGGTCGACGACATGGTTGCCGAGGCGGCCTATATCACCCAGAGCGAGGCCGCTGCTGACGAGGCAGCCGAGTAACGCTCCCAGACACAAACTATGAGATTCTCGATTATCAGCAAGATCCCCGGCAGGACCCGTCTTCAATTGGCGGGTCCTGTGCCAGAGAGCGATCTCGATGCACTTCTTAAGCTTGGCGGCGACATCGACGGCGTGCACAAGGTGCGCGTCTACGGCCGCATCGGCCAGATGGCACTCGAATACGACGAGTCGCGCCGCGATGCCGTGCTGGCCGCCGTCGGTGCGCTCGACGCTCAGGCCATTGCCGACGCAAAGACGGGTTACGTGATGCAGCTTGAGCCGCGCAAGCACAAGCTCGTTATGGATCTTGCCACGCTTGTCGGCGCCCACTATGCGCGCCGATGGTTTTTGCCCACGCCCCTGCGTGCGGTGTTTGTCGTGGCCGGTTACATGGCATTTTTGCGCGCTGCCCTTCATGAGCTGGCGCAGCCGCGCCTGACCGTTCCCGTGCTCGACGCTTCGGCCATCGGCATTTCGTTCGTCAAACGTGATGTCGACACCGCGGGCCAGACAATGTTCCTGCTCAACGTGGGCGAGCTGCTCGAGGACTACACCCGCGCCATGAGCGAAAACGAGCTCATCAACTCGCTGCTCGATGTACCCGACAAGGCGCAAAAGGTCGTCGGCGATACCGAGGTAAGCGTTGCCGCCACCGAGCTTGAGCCCGGCGACTTGGTGGCCGTGCGCACTGGCATGTCCATTTGCATCGACGGTGTCGTCGAGCAGGGGAGCGCTATGGTCAACCAGGCGACCCTGACCGGCGAGCCGCTGGCCGTTGAGCGCAGCGTGGGCGACGACGTGTTCGCCGGTACCGTCGTGGAAGACGGCAGCATCTTGGTGCGCGTGCGCGCCAACACGGCGCAGACCAAACTGCGCTCGATCGTCTCGCTCGTGCAGACGGCCGACTCGCTCAAGTCCGAGGGCCAGTCGCATATGGAGGACCTCGCCAACAAGATCGTCCCGTGGAACTTCCTGCTCGCGGGCCTGGTTGCGCTCACCACGCGCAGCCTTATCAAGACCTCGGCGGCGCTGATGGTCGACTACTCGTGCGCACTCAAGCTCACGGGTTCCGTCGCCGTCATGACCGCCATGAGCGATGCCGCCAAGATGGGCGTCATGGTCAAGGGCGCGAAGTACTTTGAGTCGTTTGCCAAGGCTGACACCATCGTGTTTGATAAGACCGGCACGCTTACCGAGGCGCAGCCGCGCCTGGCTTGCGTGCTGACGACAGATGGCTGGAGCAAGGACGAGGTCCTGCGCCTTTCCGCTTGCTTGGAGGAGCATTTCCCGCATCCGGTGGCGCGTGCCGTGGTCAACGCCGCCCTCGAGTGCGGGCTCGAGCACCGCGAGCGCCATGCCGCGGTCGAGTACATCGTGGCGCACGGCATCGCTTCGTCCATCGAGGGGCGTCGCGCCATTATCGGTTCGGCGCACTTTGTATTTGAGGACGAGGGTGCGCAGCTCGAGTCCGACATCAAGGAGCAAATCGAGCTCCAGATGCAAGGCCTGTCGCCGCTGTATCTGGCGGTCGACGGCAAGGTCGTCGGCGTGCTCGGCATCGAGGATCCGCTCAAGCCCGGCGTCCGTGAGGCCATCGCCGACCTACATGCGCTGGGCGTCAAGCATGTCGTTATGCTCACGGGCGATTCGGAGCGCACGGCCGAGCGCATTGCGCGCGAGGCGGGTGTCGACGAGTTTAAGGCCGAGCTGCTGCCCGAGGACAAGTACGCCTATGTGGAGCGCATTAAGGGTGAGGGGCGCCACGTTGCCATGGTGGGCGACGGCGTCAACGATTCGCCGGCACTCGGTTTGGCCGACGTGGGGCTGGCAATGGGTGGCGGAAGCGACATCGCCAAGGAGGTCGCCGATATCATCCTGACCGACACGGATCTGGCCGCGATCGTGCGTTTGCGTCGCATGAGCCAGGGCCTCATTGATCGTCTGACGAGCTCCTACTCTAAGGTGATGCTTACCAACTCAGCGCTCCTGGCGCTGGGCATTACCGGCGCGATTACCCCGCAGACGTCGTCACTGCTGCACAACGGCTCGACGATTGCCTACAGTCTGAGCAACGCGAAGGCTTACCTGCGTTAGCAGACGTGTTCGCCCACGTTATCTGGCCTGCGCCCAGACGGCATCGGTGTCGTCCGAGCGCAGGCCTTTTGCATTTGACCATGTGCTAGCTTATCTATAGAGTGTTGCTAGCAGGGCTAGCAATTGAAGGGAGCGGGATCGACGTGGGTGCTGTTAGTGGCATGGCGCAGGTGAACGTTCGCGTGGATCGCCAGGTCAAGAACCGTGCCGAGGAAGCGCTGCGGCTTTCGGGCGGGTCACTGCCCGAGCTCATCAAAAAGGTGGTGGCCAAGGTCGCGCAGGGTGGCGGGCAGTGCGAGGAAGTGCTTGCGGCCGTCGACGACCGGCGGCAGACCGTCGCGCCCGATACTCCGTTCGCCGCATCATGGGCGGCGGCAGATCAGCTTTACGCGGACCTGGGCATCGCTACGCCGCCCGTATCCGACGATCGCGATTGGGACACAATCTATTCCGAAGCCATGGACGAGCGCTATCGCCAAAAGGGGATGATCCTGTGAGTGGGGCTCCCCTCAAAATAATGGTGGATGCCAACGTATGGGTTGATTCGTTTTGCGCCGACCATGCCGAGTCGCTTGCCGCGCGTGCGTTTATTGGGCAGGCGACGGAGACGGGGACATTGCTGTTCTTTCCGGTGCATATCGCCAAGGACGTGCTGTACATTGTCCAACACGAGCTGAAGCGTAGCGTTCTTGCCAGCGGGGGAGCGCTCGACGAGGCATCTGCCCGTGCAATTGGCGATGCGGCGTTGGCGTTTGTTCGGAACATGACCGAAAACGCCACGGCCGTGGGTGCAGATGCGTCGGACCTTTGGCTGGCCGACAAATACTTAGCGCTCCATCGCGATTACGAGGACAATTTGGTGCTCGCCGCATGCAAGCGTGCACAGGTTGATTACTTGGTAACTAACGATCGCAAACTGCTCGAACATGCCGATCTTGCAGCAAAGACACCTCGTCAAATGATGCCGATTCTTGCTTTGGTCGAACGCGGCGGCGCGGCTATCGGTTAACGCGAACTGTTTGCGGGCCTCTTGGACGACGATGCGCCAAGGGGCCCGCGTCTGCTATTTACAAAAGCTCGGCCTTAATGGCGGGACTTTCTGCGAGCAGCTCGGCTGCCTTTTCGTCGGAATCGTTTAGTGCTGCCAGACTGCGGTAGACCCACTCGTTGACCTGGGTGTTCTTGACGCCTGCGGTCTGCATAAGGGCGCCTACCTCGCGGATTGCTGCGAGCAGATCGGCTTTGGGACCCGCGAGCTCGACCTCGATGCCGTGGTAGGCGGTCACGCCGCGGTTCTCACTCACGTGGTCGATAAAGCCCTCGACGGTCTCAAGCTGCTGGGTGAGAGCTGCATCATCGTCAGCGTCCAGCGCGACGAGTGCGTTCGATACCGTGAGAGCGGGATGTCCGCAGGGGACAAAGCCTTCGATGACATCCATGGCTTCGGTAATGGTTGAGCCCAGGCCTGCGAGGGCATTGACGAGTTGCTGCTTGGTATCCATAACGGTCCTTTCGACGGGTCAATTTTGCTTGGCGAAAATATACGTGACGCGATCGGTAGCAAAAGTGTGAAGTGCGGCGCACATTGGGGTCTTCACAGCTCGTGCATAGAACAGCTGTCGGCTTTCAGAACGTGGTAAGATAACACTTCACAAGCGGGGCTCGCCCCGCATGTTCCTTGAAAAGTCGACGGTTATCGGGTGTTTGCAGACCCGATACCATCCAGACTTTCCCAATATTCGGGGGCGACTGGTTTCGACACGATAGCTCTGAGAGAGGAAGCAAGCCGAGGTCTCCTCGCCTCGTTAAACAGGGGTACCGTCAAATTGAATTGACAACAACTCTTCTTTTGAGCCCATGGCTCTCGCTGCTTAATTTATAGCGGCGCGTCAACCCGGTGATTTCCCCGACACCGGCGCGACGTCATCTTAGGGGAATGCTCCTGCGCACGTAATCGGTATGGCGCGGGCTAAGACCGAACCGGTTAGGACGTCGCGAGCGTGTCGCTGCGCGCAAGGCGTCCGAGACTAAACCAGCGACTGAGCTTGGAGATGCCAATCAGGGGGCTTTCGTGGACCGGAGTTCGATTCTCCGCGCCTCCACCATAAGTAACAGGCAGGTAGATATTCGTATCTACCTGTCTTTTTATTTCTAGTCCGTACCGCGGAGAATCGAACTCTGTGCAGGGCGCGGGCGTTAAGCAAACGCGAAGCGTTTGTAGCCCGCGGGCGAGGGCGGCGGCAGCCGGCCGAAGCCGGTGCAGCAAATACGCGGATTCTTCGCGCAAAGCTTCAGCCCAATATAGATGCGATGTTTATCGAATTTCAGCTGGCCTCGCCCAGCATCAACGGATCCCCCGTACCGCGGAGAATCGAACTCTATGCAGGGCGCGGGCGTAAAGAAAACGCCTCAGTGACGCAGAGTGGGACGCGTTTTCCCAATGACTGCCCAGGCGGAAACCGCATCCCGGAATCTAAGCTCGGAATGGGATACATTTTCCGGATGACGCCTCAAGTGGAAGCTGCGACCCGGAATCGAGCCGTAGAGTGGGACATGCTTTCCCCATGGCAACCCAGGCGGAAAGCGCATCCCGGAATCGCCCCTCAGAACGGGACGTGCTTTCCGCCAGCCGCCCCCTCAACTCCAAAACCCATGCGCCCTCCATTCCAAAACTGGGTAGAAGAAAGCCAAAACGCAATCGCAGGAGGTCAATATGACTGCAGAAGATAAGGCAAAGAACGCCGGCAAGGTCGCGCTCGTCTTGGAGGGTGGCAGTTTTCGTGGGCAGTTTACCGCCGGCGTGCTCGACGTTCTCATGGAGGCCGGTGTCGAAATTCCGGCGGTGTACGGCGTTTCGGCCGGTGCGCTCAACGGCGTCAACTACAAGTCGCACCAGATCGGTCGCGTCAATCGCATCAACCTGACCTTCTGCAATGACAACCGCTACATGGGTGCCGCATCCTTCGCATCCACGGGCTCCATCGTGGGTTACGACTTTATCTTCAACGATATCCAGGACCGCCTGGATCCCTTTGATAACGAGACGTTCGACGCCAGCCCTATCGAGATGTACGCCGTCGCGACGGACATGCTGTTTGGAACCGCTGCCTACCTGCCGGTCAAAAGCGCCGTGCTCGACCTCGATGCCGTGCGTGCCTCGACGTCGCTGCCGCTGGTGACGCCGCCGGTCGAGATCGACGGGCACAAATACGTCGACGGCGGCGTAGCCGATTCGGTCCCCATCGAGCACGTGCTGGAGGAGGCGGGCTTCGATCGCGCGGTTGTCATTGTCACGCAGGACCGCTCGTACGAGAAAAAGCCCTACGAGTTTATGCCTGCCGCGCGCGCCCGCTATGTCGACTACCCCTATCTGCTCGAGGCTATCGAGACGCGCCACGACCGCTATAACCTCCAGCGCATGCACCTGTGGAAGTATGGGCGCGAGGGCCGCGCGCTGGTCATTGCTCCGCAAAAGCCGGTCGAGGTCGGCCATGTCGAGCACGATCCGGCAAAGCTTTTGGACCTGTATATCCAGGGCCGTCAGGAGGCAAAGCGCTTGCTGGGAGATATCGAGGCGTTTGTCGAGCGTCAACGCTGCGACATCACGGCTCGTGGATGACATGTGCAGAAACTCTGGTCGGAGCCAAAATACCTGTTGACTCGTACGGCGAGCGGGGTAATATGGACGGGTTACTTGCAGAGCCCCGTGAATCTCTGTAACAACACGTACTGTACATGGAGGAGTCTAAGTGATTTCGAAATCGACTCACTACGCCAAGCAGGGCGAGGTCCAGCGCAACTGGGTTCTCGTCGACGCCGATGGTGCTGTCCTGGGCCGTCTTGCCACCCAGATCGCAATGATCCTGCGCGGTAAGAACAAGCCCCAGTTCACGCCCAACAGCGACTGCGGCGACTTCGTTGTCGTCATCAACGCCGATAAGGTCCAGCTTACCGGTAACAAGGCCGACACGAAGACCTATTATCGCCACAGCGGCTACAACGGCGGCCTCAAGGCTGAGAGCTTCCGCCAGGCTATGGAGAAGCACCCGGAGAAGGTCATCGAGCGCGCCGTTCGCGGTATGCTGCCCAAGACCACCCTCGGCCGTGCCCAGATGACCAAGCTTAAGGTCTACGCTGGTGCCGAGCATCCGCATGCTGCCCAGAACCCCACGAAGATTGAGCTGGAGGCTTAAAGATGGCTGAGAACACCGTTGTCTACCAGGGTACCGGCCGTCGTAAGAACGCCGTCGCCCGCGTCCGTCTCGTCCCCGGCACCGGCAAGGTGACCATCAACAAGCGTGACGCCGAGCAGTATTTCGGCCGTCATCAGCTCGTTGAGAACGCCCTTGCTCCCTTCAAGGTGACCGACACCGCCGGTCAGTTCGACGTTATCGCTCTGTGCGATGGCGGCGGCATCTCCGGTCAGTCCGGCGCTCTGCGTCTGGGCATCGCTCGCGCTCTTCTGAACGCTGGCGACTACCGTGCTGACCTCAAGAAGGCCGGTTTCCTTACGCGCGATGCTCGCGTGGTCGAGCGCAAGAAGTACGGCCTCAAGAAGGCCCGCCGCGCTCCCCAGTTCTCCAAGCGCTAAGGTTTTATCTCCTTTCGAGATACAATGTACAAGCGGGGCCTGCCGATTCCTCGGCGGGTCCCGCTTTTCTTTTTCGACTAGGGCGGGCGGTTGTATATCGCCTGCTAGGGAAGGAGCGATCCTATGCCCCAGAACATCTTCGGTACCGACGGCGTCCGTGGCGTCGCCAATGCCGACCTCTCGTGCGACCTCGCGTTTCGCCTGGGCCGCGCGGCGACCAAGTTCCTTGGCCCGGACATCTGCATCGGCCGCGACACGCGCCTTTCGGGTACCATGCTCGAGAGTGCTCTGACCGCTGGCATTATGGCAGAGGGCGGCCGTCCGCATTGCTGCGGCGTTATCCCTACGCCGGCCGTGGCGCTGCTCACCGTCCAAAACGAGCTCGACGGCGGCATCGTCATCTCCGCTTCGCATAATCCGCCGGAGTTCAACGGCATCAAGTTCTTTAGCCGCAAGGGCATGAAGCTTCCCGATGCTGTCGAGGAAGAGATCAGCGCCTGGGTCATGTCCGAGGAGGCCATGGCTGCCGACACGCTGCCGACCGGCGCCGGTGTGGGTCACATCATCAAGATGAAAGACGCCCGCAAGGCCTATGTCGATCATGCCATCAGCACGCTCGACGGCCTTAAGCTCGATGGCCTGGTTGTTGCCGTCGACTGCGGTCACGGTGCTTCCTGCCAGACCACGCCCGCTGCGCTGCAGCGCCTGGGCGCCACGGTCCATGCCATCAACACCGATTACTGTGGCACCGACATTAACGTTGAGTGCGGCTCCACTCACCTTGAGCCCCTGCGCGAGCTCGTGCTGCGCACCCACGCCGATATCGGCCTGGCCCACGACGGCGACGCCGACCGCGTGCTGTTCGTCGACGGCGAGGGCAATGAGATCGACGGTGACTACATCCTGGCTATCTGCGGTTCTGACCTCGCCGCCCGCGGCAAGCTCGCCAACTCCGAGATCGTCTCGACCGTCATGTGCAACCTTGGCTTCTCCATCGCTATGAAGGAGCAGGGCTTCGAGATGGTTCAGACCGCCGTGGGTGACCGCTACGTTTTGGAGCGCATGCTCGCGGATGGCGCCGTCATCGGCGGCGAACAGTCCGGCCACATCATCTTCCTGGAGCACAACACCACCGGTGACGGCCTGGTGACGGCTCTGCAGCTGCTGGCCGTGCTCAAGCGCACCGGTCGTACCCTCACTGATCTTGCCGGCATCATGAAGAAGTACCCGCAGGTACTCGTCAACGTGCATTCCGACAACAAGGCCGGCCTGGACGATTGCCAGCCCATTTGGGACGCCGTCGCTGCCGCCGAGAAGGAGCTTGACGGCCGCGGCCGCATTCTGGTGCGCCCGAGCGGTACCGAGCCGCTGGTCCGTGTTATGGCCGAGGCGGAGACGCACGAGCTCACTCAGCGTGTTGTCGACGACATCGTCGAGGTTGTCAAGCGCGAACTTCCCTAATGGTCAAAAACGGGTGCCAAGTGGTAAACTGTTAAAGCTATTTTGATTGATTGGTATGTCCGAGGGGGAGCATGTTCACTAAAGTCCTAAGGTCTTTTGGTATGCGTGGACGAGTTCTTACGCTGGATGCTCCCATCTCGGGCGACGTCATTCCGTTGTCCGAGGTCAATGACCAGACATTTGCCACCGGCCTGTTGGGCCAGGGCGTGGCGATTCAGCCTACCGGCACGCGTGTGATTGCGCCGGCAGACGCCAAGGTCGAGGCCATTTTTCCCACGGGTCACGCCGTTGCGCTCAACACGGTCGATGGCCTAGACGTGCTCATCCACGTTGGTTTGGACACTGTTCAGCTTGAGGGCAAGCATTTTAGCGTGCATGCACAGGTGGGCGATGTCGTCCATAAGGGTGACGTGCTCATCGAGTTCGATCGCGAGGCAATTGCTGCCGAGGGCTACGATGTGACGGTTCCCATCTTGGTGTGCAACTCCGTTGAGTTCTCGAGCATCAAGGGCTCCGTTGGCGAGCATGTCGAGGAGATGGACCAGCTCATCGTTGCTCGCGAACGCTAGCAAGTGCACGTGGCCATTAGCCTACAATTCAAACACGTTTATGGAGGGCGCCCTTGAAAGAGGGCGCCCTCCGTGGCAAGATGGGATTTGTCCGAAGCTAAACGGCTTTGGGTCACCGTGGACGGGCAGGGGCCTCGACGCGGCTAGACACGAGACACATACATTACGCGACCTCGCCCTGGTGGCCGCACACGTTGGTTGCGGCCGACGCGGGCCGCGGGCAAGTGCTTGTAAGGGGAGCCTTGCCTCTCTTGTACGAGAAAGGACGCGTAATGAAGATCATTAAAGCTAAAGACTACGAGGATATGAGCCGCAAGGCCGCCAATATCATCTCGGCGCAGGTTATCCTCAAGCCCGATTGCGTGCTGGGTCTTGCCACCGGCTCCACCCCGATCGGTGCCTACAAGCAGCTCGCTGCTTGGTACGAGAAGGGCGACGTCGACTTTGCCGAGGTCAGCACCTACAACCTGGACGAGTATCGCGGCCTTTCGCACGACGATCCCCAGAGCTATCACTACTTCATGCGTGAGAACTTCTTCGATCACATCAACATCGACCTGAACAACACGCATGTGCCCGACGGTTCCAACCCCGACGCCGCCGCTGCCTGCTCTGAGTACGACAAGATCGTCGCCGCCGCCGGTTACCCGGATCTGCAGCTGCTCGGCATTGGCAACAACGGCCACATCGGTTTCAACGAGCCCGATGACCACTTCTCCAAGGGCACGCACTGCGTCGACCTCACCGAGAGCACCATTCAGGCCAACAGCCGCCTGTTCGACAGCATCGACGATGTTCCCCGTCAGGCCTACACCATGGGTACCCAGACCATCATGTATGCCCGCATGATCCTAGTCGTCGCCAACGGCGAGGCCAAGGCTCAGGCCGTGCATGACATGTGCTATGGTCCGGTTACGCCCGCGTGCCCGGCTTCGATCCTGCAGCTGCACACCAACTGCGTTGTCGTTGCCGACGAGGCCGCCCTTTCGCTCTGCGAGTAGCGCGAATCCTGCATCTCGACATAGCCTTGCCTAAGGCCTCCGCTTTGCGGGGGCCTTTTTGTTATCCCTCTCCGCCCGCTTGACCAAAATCTTGCCGCAAGCTTGACGAATGCCGGATGCCCAACAGCTTGATTCATTCCATACCAGATTCTATGCAAAAATGCCACTAAAAGGTCGTAGACGGTAGCGGGTGCTAGGCGAGTTGAATGACATAGCTGAACCTTGTTCATTTGCGTTACACTGCCGCTTAGATGGGACAAGCCGACAAGCTCATTTACCTGCTTAAAGACCGATTAGTCGGGGGATTAATAACAATCGGCCCTCGCTGTACAAAAACTTGCCGCTTGCGTACCAAAAGACAACCTAGAACACAAGGTCGCTCTATTCATAGCGCGGCTTGTATGGTCTTGCGGTTACAGTGTCCATACGGTCGAGTTGAGGAGCGGGCATGGTAAACGATTTGGGCAGTATGGACGACCTCGAGCTGATGCCGCTGGGCGGTGGCTATATGGTGCGACGCGAACGCTTGATGAATGAGCTTCTCGCCAAGGGCCGAAAGGCCGGCATCGTGGTTCTTTATGCGCCCGACGGGTTTGGGAAGACCTCGGTGCTGCTGCAGTACACCCATGAGGTTAAATGCGACCCGACGCGAGGCCCCGTGCGGATTATCGAGGCCGATCGCGCCACTGGGCGCGAGGTGTTTATGCAGCTCGAGGTGGTTACCGAAGAACTCAAAGACAAACCGCACTCCCTTATCGCGATTGATAATGTGCCAAACCTCGATCAGCACGATACCGAAGACCTCATCGACAGGATTCGCGGCCTGCGCGCTATGGGGGTGGGGGTCTTTATCTCCTGCCGTCCTTCAAATCGTCAACTGATTCATGGGCTGGGCGATTCGGTTAAGATCAATGCGCAGATGCTCAAGGTGCATGCCTATGAGTATTCGGCGTGGGCATCGGCGTTTTCGATCAGCACATCGCTCGACTTTTATCAGCTCACGCAGGGCGTGCCCGAGCTCGTTTCGGCATTGCAGACGGGTCTGTATGGCCAAGGCGACGTAGCCGGTCTGCTCGAAAACGAGATTGTCAACGTATATGGCGCGGCACTTGTCGACCTGGCTTCGCTCGACAATAATGCACTGTTTTGCGTGGCATGTCTCATGATTTTGATGGGCGAGGGCAATATCGCAGAACTCGAGGCTTGCGGGGTGAGGCTATCGATGGTCGACCAGTCCTACTTTGTACGCGACTACCCGATCTTTGGCTTGGACCCCGCCGAGCGGAGTTTTACGTGTCTGGGCACGGAGGATAACGGACGCTTGCGTTTGCGTAAGTTGGTGGCCGAGGTTCGCCCCGAACTTGTTCCGAGGGCGGCCCGGATTTTGCTTAAAGCGGGCCGATGCGATGCGGCGATGGGCCTGGCGGACGCCTTTTTGGACCGTGGAGCGGTCCTTGAACTTGCTGGGCAGTATGGGGTCGATCTTGCTCTGACGGGGCACGGGGCCGATATCTGCCGAGCAGCGCTGGGTACGATCGATGCCGACGATCCGGCTCCAGAGCCAACGCCTGCCGAGGCGCTCGGCGTGCATTTGGCAGCGGTCAGCGTGTCCAATACAAAGCTCGCTCGCTATATGGCATCGGTCATCGAGCGCGGGGGCGAACGGGCGGCCTGCGAAATAGACCCTGTTTCATGGAGAGTGGCCCAGACACTGACGGCTGTTTGCTATGGGGACAACGGGCTTGGGCTTCCTACGAACCTGGCCGTGCCAGAAATCGAGACATCCCATACCGCACTCGATATGTTGTCCGCGCATATCGAGGTCAAGCGCTGCCTGACCGAGCGGGGAGATGACGGCGGCGTTCTACAGCAGCTCAAAACGAGCAAGGCCTACGACTGTGAGCTCGACATCGCGGGGATTGTTATACGGGCCGATAGCATGCTGGTGGAGCTCTTTGACGGGTCGTTTACGGGAACCGACGAGCGCGACGACGAGATGACGGTGGTGCGGGAGGCGCTCGACGTGCGTGGGCTTAAGGCGATGGCTATCTGGGTGCGCATGGTGTTGGCGGCACGGCGGCTCCTTTCCGGCCTGCCGGTAACCGACGACGCGGCGTTCAACGAGCTCGATCGTTTTGCCGTGCGCATGCGCGACAACCAGATTCAGCTGTTTGGCCTGTTGCTAGAAGGCTGGCAGTCGCTGGCAGAGGGACGGCCGGTTAATGCAAAGTTCCGTGCGGTCCAAGTGCTCAAACTTGCCGAGGAGTCGATTGCGTACATGCGCGATAACGCATTGCTGTTGGAGCGCGCGGCGTATCTGCGTAACACCTCGATGGTTTCGGTGCGCGAGGAAGCGGAGTTGCTCGATATAAGCCAGACGCAGGTTGGTGGAGCGGAGGCCTGGATGGTGGCGCTGCATTTGGCCTGTGCGGGCCGAGACAGCGATCTTGCGGCCTGGATGTCCATGAATCGCGCGGGGATTCTAGAGCCATCGTATCGGCTCTTTGCGCGCCTTGCCATGCATTGTCTGGGTGAGCCGGCGACCAGGATTCGCAAGAAGCTTCCCGTGCGCGAGCTGTCGCGGTACTCGCTGCGCGACGATTTGGAAGGGGAAGGCGAGCGCCTGTTCCAGGCCGGTGAGGTTGAAGCCGTTGATACCATCGACCATATCGAGATTCGCATGTTTGGGGCGTTTCGCGCCGAGCGCGACGGGTTTCCCATCACGGACAAAATGTGGCGCCGCAAGAAGGCGGCGACACTTGCCGAGCGGCTTGCGCTGGGCATGGATGCGCTCGTCGATCGTGAGACGCTGGCCATGGAGCTGTGGCCCCATGCCGAGTTCAATAGCGCCCGCAACAACCTGTACTCGACGATATCGCGCTTGCGGTCGGCTTTGGGACCGACGCCGGATGGCAAGTCGTGTGTGCTCATCCAAAATGAATGCATCGGACTCAACGGCGACTACGTCAAGACTGATGTACGGCTGTTTGACCAGATAAGCCGCGAGGTTTTGGGAAATCGCACGGGTGCGCGCGGGCCCCATTTAGTTGAGCTGTGCCTTAAGATTGAGCAGCTTTATGCCGGGCCGCTGTATGTTCCCAATGGCTGTAACCCCACCTACTTTTTGCGTATGCGACGCATTATGCAGTCAAAGTACATCGATTGCATGATTAAGGGAGCAAATGCCGCTCTAGAAGAAAACGATCTGCAGTCGGCGATTTGGCTGGCGGAGTCGGGGCTTCGGCAGGAAACGGCGCGCGAGGATATGGTGCGCTGTGCCATGCGCGTCTACAGTGCGGCGGGGCGGCGGCGCGATATCGTCGAGCTGTACAGCGGGCATATGCACCATCTGAGGGAACAGGTCAATGGCGTGCCCGAGCCCGAGACGCGGCATCTATACGAGCGCTTGGTGGAGGGGCGGCTCAATCGCGTGCTGGTCGAGCGATAAAAAACGGGCGCCCGAAGTACTTGGGCACCCGTAAGCTTGCTATGTGTTGGCTCGCCGGATCATTGGCTCTTAGACGAGCTTGATCTTCTCGATGTCCTTGCGCGAGGACTCGCGATACAGCGAGAACTTGCGGCCGATGACCTGGACGACCTCGGCGTGGCAACGCTCAGCGAGCTCTTCGGCGGCCTCGCGGGCGGAAAGACTGGAGCCATCGAGCACGGAGCACTTAACGAGCTCGTGCTTCTCCAGGTAGGCGACCGTCTGCTCGACGGTGCCCTCGTTGACATCGGACTTACCGATGATGATGGCGGGGTTGAGGTGATGGGCCATGCTGCGAAGCTGCTTGACCTGGGCTCCTGTCAGTGCCATGGGTTCTCGCTTTCTATGTATGGGGCGCCCCGCGACGGGGCCTTAATCTACGTGAGCTGTCCCACGATAGCGCAGGAACGGCGCGGTGTGGGGCGCGTTTGCCCAGTTCGCAAAGAATGCGGATGCCGAACGGGAGAACAACGCGGGTTGCAGGCGGACGTGTACGGCGGCCGAAAGCGGTCTATGGACGGCTCGAAGAGACCGGCTCCCATGCAATAAACGCCCAACGGACCTTGCGGACGTGGTCGAGCATGTAGCGCCCCTGCGGCACGCCCTTGGACCCTGGCTCGCCGGCATGGGGATTTTCAATCATATGCTGAGCGACGTAGACGCGCAGACGGTCGATCTTATCCTCGTTACCGTGCTCGAGCATGCGGGAGAAGTCCGCCATGCCCGCCTCAAGGCTATCGAAGGTATCGCGACGAGGCGATTCAAAGTACGTAACCTGCGGCAGGGCACCCATCTGAATGAGGATATTAAAGGCATACACAAAGCCATTACTGCAGGTAACCGAGGCGCCGATAGCGTTCATCAAGTGCAGATCATAGCGCGGGCTGGAGTTAGCGACCATCGTGACAGCACAACGGCGACGAGCCGTACGGTCGAGCTTGGCAAGCGCACCTTTTAGGTCATTTGTGGTGACGGAACGACTGGCAAAGGCAACATCCACAGTCTTGGCAACCGGCCCAACCAAATCCCAATCATCGTCCCAAGCAAGCTCAAGCGGCGTAATGCGATCTTCGAGCCCATAGTACTCAATGCCAGCATCAAGCGTGCCCAACATGGCAGGGGAAAAGTCAGCAGCAATCACAGGATGCCCAGCCTGAGCAAGCGGAATAGCAATCGACCCAGCCCCGCACCCCATATCGAGTACCGACTCGCTGGGCTCAAGCGCCAGCAGCTTTATAAAATCCCGAGCATAAGGGGCAGTCTCCAACGGCCGAAAATGCCGAGCCCTTTTATCCCACTCAAAAGAATCGTCAGCCCGCCGCCGATCAGCTTGCAGACGCATCCACTCCAGATTCCAATCTGTGGAAAGCAGCTCAGAACGATTCTCCCCATCAGCCACGGGCCAACCTCCTAGCAACAAAAAAGCGACTCCTCCCAAAAGAAGAGCCGCAACCAGCATATATCAGAAAGAACCGATCCAACGCCAAACCGCCATACCAGCAAAGTAGGGCAGAAGCGAAGCGACTGCCAAAGGGATAGAACCCAACCGAGGGCCCGTTGTGCGGGAGCCCCGGGGAGGGCAAATATATAAGGTCGATCGCGAGTTCCGCACGAGCCGGAGAGCACTTAATGTGCTCTCCGTGCGAGCCAGGACTGTCCGAGCAGGCGACCTTATATATTTGCCCTCCCCGGGGCTCCTCGCCCGAACCCCTCAGCTAGTTCTTCAGCGAGTTCAGCGGTGCCGGGAAGCGTCCACCGCGATGGGCAAGCACGGTGCCGGCGTTGGGGTTCACCGGCATGATGGGCGCACGGCCGAATAGGCCGCCGTACTCGACGCAGTCACCCACGCCCTTGCCGATGGCGGGAATCACGCGGACGGCCGTGGTCTTGTTGTTGATGACGCCGATGGCCATCTCGTCGGCGATGATGCCGGCGATGGTCTCGACTGGGGTGTCGCCGGGGATGGCGATCATGTCCAGGCCGACGGAGCACACACAGGTCATGGCCTCGAGCTTCTCGAGCGAAAGCGCACCGGCCTCGACGGCGGCGATCATGCCGGCGTCCTCGGACACGGGGATAAAGGCGCCGGAGAGACCGCCCACGCTGGAGCTGGCCATGACGCCGCCCTTCTTGACGGCATCGTTGAGCATGGCGAGCGCGCAGGTCGTGCCCGGGCCGCCGCAGGTGCCCACGCCGATGATCTCGAGGATGCGGGCAACGGAGTCACCGATGGCAGGCGTGGGGGCCAGCGACAGGTCGACAATGCCCTTCTCGACCCCCAGGCGATGGGCGGCCTCGCGGCTCATGAGCTCGCCGGCGCGGGTGATCTTAAAGGCGGTCTGCTTAATCTTTTCGGCGACTTCCATCATCGAGGCGGAATCGGGCAGCGTCTCCAGGGCTGCGGCCATAACACCGGGGCCCGAGACGCCTACGTTGATGACGGCGTCGGCCTCGCCACCGCCGTGGACGGCGCCCGCCATAAACGGGGAGTCCTCGACCATGTTGGCAAAGCAGACAAACTTGGAAGCGCCGACGGAATCCTGGTCGGCCGTGAGTTTAGCGGCATCGATGATGGTCTGGGCGGCCATGAGCACGGCGTCCATGTTGATACCGGCGCGCAGGCTGGCGACGTTGACGCTGGAGCAGACGCGGCTGGTGGTGGCAAGCGCCTGGGGGATGGACTGGATGACGCGGCGGTCGGCATCGCCGATGCCCTTCTGGACGAGCGCGGAGAAGCCGCCCAGGTAGTCGATGCCGAGCGTCTCTGCCGCGCGGTCGAGGGCGTGCGCGATGGGGGTGAGGTCCTCATCCTTGCAGCATGCGGCAATCTGCGCCACCGGGGTGACGGAAACGCGCTTGTTGACGATGGGGATACCGTACTCGCGCTCGAGGTTCTCGGCGGTCTCGACCAGGTGCTCGGCCGTGTGCGTCACGTGGTCGTAGATCTTCGTGCACATGCGGTCGAGGTTCTCGTCACCGCAACCCATGAGCGAAACACCCATGGTGATGGTCCTGATGTCGAGGTTCTGCTCCTCAACCATGCCGCGGGTTTCCGCGATTTCTGCGGGCGTGATCGCCATCCTTGCGCTCCTATCTGCCAAAACGAGCATAATCTTATCTATTCTAACGTGCCGCACGTGCCAAGTGGCGCATGCGGCACGTTTTGGTGCGGGGTTGTTTCCGTTGTGTTACCGTCCAAAGACCTCTTCGGCGATACGGGCGCTTTCGGCGGCATCCTTGGCGTAGTAGTCTGCGCCGATCTGCTTGGCGTATTCGGGGGTGAGCACGGCGCCGCCCACGATAATCTTGACGCCCGGAACCTCGGCATGGAGCAGCTTGATGGTCTCCTCCATGGCGACGACGGTGGTGGTCATAAGCGCCGAGAGGCCGACGAGTTTGATATCGCGCTCCTTGACGGTCTTGAGTACCTCCTGCGGATCGACATCGCGGCCCAGGTCAAAGACGGTGTAGCCGTAGTTGTCGAGCAGCATTTTGACGATGTTCTTGCCAATATCGTGGATGTCGCCCTTGACGGTGGCCACGCAGATCTTGCCCTTGTCGGCGATCTCGCCGGCGGGCATCAGGCGCTTGATGGTGTCGAAGCCCACGCGTGCGGCTTCGGCCGAGGCCATAAGCTGAGGCAAGAAGAACTTGCCCTGGTCAAAGAGGACGCCAACTTCGTCGAGGGCGGGGATAAAGTGATTGTTGATGAGGTCCATGGCGTCGTGGTCTGCCAGCAGACGCTCGGTCTCGGCAGCGATCTCGCCTTTGCGGCCCGAGACGACCATGCGACGAATCGGGTCGTCGTTGCCGTCGGTGCCGGCGGTGCCAGCAGCGGGCGCGGCGTCGGTCGATGCGGTCTGGGCCGCCGCCGGGTTGGCGGCGATCTTATACGGATCGGTCCAGCCGGCATAGCGCTCGATGTATCCGGTCGAGTCCTCGTCCTCAACGCTCAGGACGCGATAGCTGTAGACGGTGTCCATAAAGCGCTTGGAGCCCGGGTTCATGATGGGGGCGTCCAGGCCCGCGCCGAAGGCGGCAGCCAAAAAGCAGCGGGCGGGCGGGCAGGCCAAAGCTGATGTTCGACACGCCGAGCGCGCATTTGACGCCCAGGCGCTCCTTGCACAGGGACATGGCGCGCAGAATCTGCTCGGCCTGGCGTTGATTGGTCGAGGCGGTCATGACCAGGCAGTCGATGAGGATGCGGTCCGGGCCGATGCCGTAGCGGGCGGCCTCGGCCACGATGCGCTCGGCGATGGCGAAGCGGGCCTCGGCGGTATCGGGGATGCCGCCTTCGTCGAGCGTAAGGCCGACGACGTTGGTGCCGTAGTGGGCGACCAGCGGAAAGATCTCATCCATGATCTGCTGCTTGCCATTGACCGAGTTGATGATGGGCTTGCCGGCGTAGCGACGCACAGCGGCCTCGACGGCGGCGGGATCGGTGGAGTCGATCTGCAGCGGCAACAGCGTGGAGCCTTGGAGCTGCTCGGTCGCCTGCTGGATAATCTTGACCTCGTCGATCTCGGGCAGGCCCACGTTAACGTCCAAGATGTCGGCGCCCTGTTCTTGCTGGCTGATGCCCTGGCTCACGACGTAGTCCAGGTCGCCGTCGCGCAGGGCCTGCTGCAGGCGCTTTTTGCCGGTGGGATTGATGCGCTCGCCGATGACGGCAATCTTGTGGCCGTCGCAGGGGAGGTCCACCACGGTCTGGGCGCTTGTGACCGACATGCTGGGCTTGCGGTGGCGCGGACTGGGCGTGTGGTTATCGATAAGCGTGCGCAAGGCGGCCATGTGCGCCGGCGTGGTGCCGCAGCAGCCGCCCACGACGCTCACGCCGTCCTCAATCATGCCGGCGACGGCCTCGGCGTATTCGGGTGCCTGGATATCAAAGACGGTATTGCCGTCATCGTCCACGCGGGGCAGTCCCGCATTGGCCTGCACCATAACGGGCTTGTCCGTAACGGTGAGCATACGCGCGGCGAGTCCTCGGAGCTCGGCCGGGCCCTGGCTGCAGTTGATGCCCAAAACGTCGGCGCCGATGGCGTCGAGGGTGATGGCGGCGACCTCGGGGCTCGTGCCCAAGAAGGTGCGGCCGTCTTCCTCAAAGGTCATGGTGGCAAAGACGGGCAAGTCGGAATTCTCGCGGCAGGCGAGGACTGCCGCCTTGATCTCGGCAAGGTCGGTCATGGTTTCGATAATAAAGAGGTCGACGCCCGCAGCGACGCCGGCGCGCACTTCCTCGGCAAAGAGATCGTAGGCCTCGTCGAAGCTGAGGGTGCCCAGGGGGCGCAGCAGCGCGCCGATGGGGCCGATGTCGCCGGCGACGTAGCGGGCGCCAGCCTCGCGAGCGCAGGTGACGGCCGCGGCAAAGACGTCTGCCACGGTGGCAGCACCGTCGAGCTTGTGCGCGTTGGCGCCAAAGGTGTTGGCGGTGATCACGTCGCATCCGGCCTCGACGTACTGACGCTGGATGTCGGTGATGACCTGGGGCTCCTCAAAGTTGAGCAGCTCGGGTAGGGCGCCGGCCTTCATGCCAGCTGCCTGCAGCATGGTGCCCATGCCGCCGTCGAACAGCAGGTGCCCCGTGCCCTCGATAGCGGCGCGCAGGCGATCGTCCTTAATGTGCAGGTCGTCGATCGTGCGCGTCTTGTACGCGGCGCCGTTGCGACGGGCGGCATCAACAGGCGCCGCCAACGCAGCGCCGTCAGAATCATGAGTGATAAGCGGAGTAAACATCGAGGGCTCCTAATGGCTGGAATAGCAGGTGGTGTGGGCGGCGCGGAAGCGGCAGTGCTCGCGCATGCGGCAGATAGTGCAGGTGGGGCGGCTCTGGGCGTCGTGGACCTCGCCGTCGAACAGACCGATCACCGCGGTCACGCTCTTGGTGGGCATGAGCAGGTTGGTGGGTGTGACGGTAAGCCCGATGAGCCGCGTGGCGTTGAGCGCAGCCACGATTGAGCGCTGGGCCGTAAGCGGGCAGTCGCCATAGCCGGGACTGAAGCGCCAGTTGCCGGCGAGCCCGTGTGCGGCGGCCGCAGCCTTGACTTGCTGGTCCATCTGCTCGACGGCGGCCTCCACGTAGGCGGAGCATGCGGCGTCGAGCACGGCTCCCTCTAGGGGCTGCTGAGCTCCCGTGGTGCGCAGACGGCGTTCGGCGTCCATGCCGAGGGTGCATGCCATGAGTGCGGCAAAGCGGGCGTCTTTGAGGTGGCGATAGATATCGCGACCGCGCAGTTCAACGTTGGTGCCGACTAAGCGAATGCAGGGCTCGCCCTGTTCATCGACGCCCGTGGCATCGATGGCAAATATGCGGCGCACGCCACGGGGCTCAATGTCCAGCTCCAGACGCTCAACGACAAGCTCAATACGCTGCGCTAGCTCGGGCTCAATCTGCTGGCCGCCGTAGCCCAGATACCGCAGCATCTCGGCACGGTCGACACGAGGGTGGTGGGCAGCGTCGATACGGTAAAGCGCCGGCGACGCAAGGTCGGCCGGCACTTCTACAACGGTTGTATCGACGTGCGGTTTTTCCATTACCCCAGGCGCTCCATAATGGTCGCGGCGATTGCAGGACGGTTCATAGTGTACAGGTGCAGACCGTCGGCACCGTGCTCCTTAAGGTCGCAAAGCTGACGAGCAGCATAATCTACACCGGCCGCCTGCAGGCTCTCGGGGTCGTTCTCGTACTTGGCGAGGATCTTGATGACGGGGGAGGGCAGCGACGCGCCGCACATAAAGACCATGCGGCTGATCTGCGACTTGCCCATAAACGGCATGATGCCCGCGGTGATGGGCACGGTGATGCCGGCCTTGTCGGCGAGCTCGCGGAAGCGATAGAAGCACTCGTTATCAAAGAAGAGCTGTGTCACAAAGAAGCTTGCGCCGGCATCTTGCTTTTGCTTGAGGTGCTCGACCGAGAGGTTGAGATCCTCGCAGGCAATGTGACCCTCGGGGTAGGCTGCGGCGCCAACGCAAAAGCCGGCGTCGACGAGCTCGGGGATGAGGTCACGGGCGTAGACGTAGTCGGAGGCGGGCTTGTCGTCCTCAGTCGCGCCAGCGGGCAGGTCGCCGCGCAGGGCCAGCACGTTTTCCACGCCGGCGGTGCGATACTCGTCGATCTTGGCGGCGATATCGGCATGTGTGCGGCCAACGCAGGTGAGGTGCGCTACCGAGGGCGTATCGAATTCGCTCGTAATCATATGTGCAATGGGGGCGGTGGTGGCACCGTTACCCGAGCCGCCAGCGGAACAAGTGACCGAGACAAAGCTCGGTGAAAGCTTGCACAGGTTGCCTGCCACCTCGCGAGCCGTATCGAGGGTAAGCTCGCCCTTGGGCGGGAACATCTCAAACGAAACGGGAGTGGTGCCCTGGGATGCTGCCTGCTTAAAAACCTCGTCGACGCGCATATCGTGCTCCTTTAGATGCTTTAGTGCGATGTGTTAAGGATTCTACAGCACCGCTGTGCCACGGTGGAGTTTTACTCGCGATTTAGGGATACCAATCAAAGATGCCTTGCTATCGGCATTGCCTATAGCAGAGCGGGCAATGTAGGAAAGGGCTATATTGAATGGTATCTGATGCGAAATACCAGTTAATAAAGCCCCATCCCAAATTGACTACCCTTAAACTATGGGGAGAGGTCTGCAATTTATACAGTTGATTGGCCATTAAGGGCGGCAGCGCCGCTGTGATGCGGTAACCTCATTGATTGGTTTCGCGACAGCAACATAACGGTAATGTCGCGGAAACACGGCGAGTCTAAGCTATGACTCGTTCGTTAGTAATCAACACCGCATCTCACGCGGTGCCGATACGAAGGGAGTTCCGTATGGCCGATCTTACTGACCGCTTCGGGACCATGGTGTTCTCTGAGGAAGTCATGAAGGACTACCTCCCCAAGGACATTTGGAAGCGCCTTGCTGCAACCCTCGAGGACGGTGAGCCGCTCGACCTGGATGTGGCCAACGCCGTTGCCCACGCCATGAAGGTCTGGGCCATCTCCAAGGGCGCGACGCACTACGCGCACTGGTTCCAGCCGCTTTCGGGCATTACTTCCGAGAAGCACGACAGCTTCCTCGAGCCCAACCACGACGGCACCGCCATTACCAAGTTTACGGGCAAGAACCTCATCCAGGGCGAGCCCGATGCCTCCAGCTTCCCCAACGGCGGTCTGCGTGCCACCTTCGAGGCCCGTGGCTACACCGCTTGGGATCCCACCAGCCCCGCTTTTATCAAGGACGATGTCCTGTGCATCCCCACGGCTTTCTGCTCCTACACGGGCGAGGCCCTGGACAAGAAGACCCCCCTGCTGCGCTCCATGACCGCGCTCTCGCGTGAGTCTAAGCGCGTTTTGGCGCTGTTTGGCAAGACCCCCAAGAAGGTTGTTCCTTCCGTGGGCGACGAGCAGGAGTACTTCCTGATCAAGAAGGACGCTTACCGCAAGCGCAGGGACCTGGTCATCACCGGCCGCACCCTCTTTGGTGCTGCTCCCTGCAAGGGCCAGGAACTCGAGGAGCACTACTTTGGCGCTATCCGCCCTACCGTCTCGGCCTATATGAAGGACCTGGACGATGAGCTATGGGCACTTGGTATTCCCGCCAAGACCAAGCACAACGAGGTCGCTCCTTGCCAGCATGAGCTCGCCCCTGTCTATGGCGAGGTCAACGAGGCCATCGACCAGAATCTGGTCATGATGGAGAAGATGAAGCTCATCGCCTCCCGTCACGACTTGGTCTGCCTGCTGCACGAGAAGCCCTTCGAGGGCATCAACGGTTCGGGCAAGCACAACAACTGGTCGCTTGGCACCGAGTCCGAGAACCTGCTCGACCCGGGCGACACCCCGCTCGACAACCTGCAGTTCATCGTCTTCCTCACCGCGGTGATCGAGGCCGTCGATAACTATCAGGAGCTCTTGCGTGCCTCCGTTGCCTCGGCCGGCAACGATCATCGTCTGGGCGCCAACGAGGCTCCTCCGGCGATTATGTCTATCTTCCTGGGCGACCAGCTTACCGAGGTCGTCGAGAAGATCATCGATGGCAAAGCTTCCGTCCATGCCACGCGCGGCGTGCTCGACCTGGGCGCCGATACCCTGCCCAAGCTGATGCAAGACAACACCGACCGCAACCGCACCTCCCCGTTCGCCTTCACTGGCAACAAGTTCGAGTTCCGTGCCTGCGGCTCTGAGCAGAACGTCTCCGACTCCAACCTGGTGCTCGATGCCGCCGTGGCCAAGTCGCTCAAGTCCTTCGCCGACGCACTCGAGGGTACGCCCGAGGATAAGTTCCAGGACGCCGCGCTCGAGTACTGCAAGAAGGTGCTGACCGATCACCAGCGTATCCTGTTCTCCGGCGACGGTTACTCCGACGAGTGGCCCATCGAGGCCGAGAAGCGTGGCCTTGCCAACAACAAGACTACGGCCGACGCCCTGCCCGCCTTTGTTTCCGATAAGGCTATCGCGCTCTTTGAGGAGACGGGCGTCCTGACCCGCGCCGAGGCCCAGTGCCGCTACGACTGCAAGCTCGAGAAGTACAACAAGCTCATGAACATCGAGGCTACCACGATGATTCGCGAGGCGCGTCGTACCTATCGCCCGGTCATTACCGCCTACGCCACCAAGGTCGCTAAGGGCCTTGAGACTATTCGTGCCGCCGGTGCTGAGGCCGCCATGCAGTGCGAGCAGAACACGCTCAACAAGCTCTGCAACGGCATCACCGCCATCAACGACTCCATCAAGGCGCTCGACGCCGTGCATCAGAAGGCCGAGGCCCTCGATGGCCAGGAGCAGGCCAATGTGTATGCGCACGAGGTCGTTCCCGCTATGGATACGCTGCGCGCCGCCGTGGATGCCATGGAGGAGATCGTGGCAGCCGACTACTGGCCGGTTCCGACCTACGACGACATCCTGTTCTACGTGTAGGATTGGGACAACATACCGTCACGGTTGAAAGCCGGGGTCCGCATTACGCGGACCC
>UQTN01000013.1 GCA_900543945.1 uncultured Collinsella sp.
AGGGTACCGCCTCGCGGTGACATCGTTTTTATGTCAACCTTGGTCTAACAGAGCCTTTCTTTTTATTGGTGCAAGCTAACCTGTCCCCGTGGCACCAAATGGCAGAGAGACGGCGTTTGCTCAGATAAAACTTGCCAAAATAAACCTGTCCCATTGTGGCAGGTTGGTCATAGTTATTACGTGGCGGTCGAGGTCGACCGTATAGGCCGCGCCTTGTTTGGCTAAAGTACAATCATCTGTGTTTAACTCGCCCGCAGCTGCACGGCGTGGGCGATGGCCAAAAAGGAAAACCACATGGGATTCATGTCAAAGCTGCTGTCCTTTGGATCCGATAAGGACCTTAAGCGCTACTACAAGATCGTCGACCAGATCAACGGTCTTGAGCCCCAGTTTGAGAAGATGACCGAGGAAGAGCTCCGCGCCCAGACCGATAAGTTCCGTGAGCGCTACGCCAACGGCGAGTCGCTCGACGACATGCTCCCCGAGGCTTTTGCCACCGTGCGCGAGGCTTCCAAGCGCACCATGGGCATGCGCCACTTTGATGTGCAGCTCATCGGCGCCATGGCGCTTCACGAGGGCCATATCGCCGAGATGAAGACCGGCGAAGGCAAGACCCTTGTTTCCACCTTGGCCGGCTACCTCAACGCTATCGCCGGCAAGGGCGTGCATGTCGTTACCGTCAACGATTACCTGGCAAAGCGCGACTCCGAGTGGATGGGCCGCATCTACAAGTACCTGGGAATGACCGTCGGTCTGCTCCAGAACAACATGCCGCTCGAGCTCAAGCGTCCGGCCTACCAGGCAGACGTCACCTACGGCACCAACTCCGAGTTCGGTTTCGATTACCTGCGCGACAACATGGTCACTCGCCCCGAGCAGCGCGTGCAGCGCGGCCACCATTACGCCATCGTCGACGAGGTCGACTCCATCCTGATCGACGAGGCACGTACCCCGCTCATCATCTCGGGCGCCGGCACCAAGTCCGCCAGCACCTATAAGGACTTCGCGCGCGCCGTGCGCGGCCTGGAGCGCGGTGAGGACGTGTCGCACGACATGCTCACCGCCACCGAGGACGTCGAGCCCACGGGCGACTACGTCATGGACGAGGCAAAGCACACCATTGCCGCCACTGAGCGCGGCCTTAAGAAAATCGAGCGCCGCCTGGGTATTGATGACATCTATGCCGATCTGTCCGGCCAGCTGGTCAACCACCTGCAGCAGGCGCTGAAGGCCCAGTACATGTTCCACCGCGATAAGCAGTACGTGGTCACCAACGGCGAGGTCAAGATCGTCGACGAGTTCACCGGCCGCATTATGGAAGGCCGCCGTTACTCCGAGGGCCTGCACCAGGCCATCGAGGCCAAAGAGGGTGTGCTCGTGCGCGAGGAGAACCAGACGCTGGCCACCATCACCCTGCAGAACTATTTCCGTCTGTATGACAAGCTCTCCGGCATGACCGGCACGGCACTTACCGAGGATGCCGAGTTCCGCGAGATCTACAAGCTGCCCGTCGAGGTCATCCCCTCCAACAAGCCCGTGCAGCGCGTGGACCACGAGGACCTGGTGTACCGCACCATTCAGGCTAAATACAACGCCGTTGCCGACGACGTTGAGCGTCGTCACGCCAAGGGCCAGCCGGTCCTGGTGGGCACCGTCTCCATCGAGAGCTCCGAGAAGCTGTCTGCCGCCCTCACCAAGCGCGGCATCGCGCACGAGGTCCTCAACGCCAAGCACCACGAGCGCGAGGCCCATATCGTGGCCCAGGCAGGACGTTACGGCGCCGTGACCATCGCCACCAACATGGCCGGTCGTGGCACCGACATCCTGCTGGGCGGCAACCCCGACGAGCTGGTGCGCGAACGCCTGGAGTACGAGGGCCTGACCATGGAGGACGTGACGCCCGAGCAGCTCGAGCAGTTTAACGCCGAAGCCAAGGAGACCTGCAAGGCCGAGCGCGAGCGCGTGCTTGCCGCCGGCGGCCTGACCGTTATCGGCACCGAGCGCCACGAGTCCCGTCGTATCGACAACCAGCTGCGCGGCCGTTCCGGCCGTCAGGGCGATCCGGGCGAGACCCAGTTCTACCTGTCGCTCGAGGACGACCTCATGCGCCTGTTCGGCGGCGACAAGATGGACCGCGTCTCCAAGATGATGGTCACGGCCGACATGGGCGACGACATGCCCATCCAGCACAAGATCATCTCCAAGGCCGTCGAGAGCGCCCAGCACAAGGTCGAGAGCATCAACTTCTCCATGCGCAAGAGCGTCCTTGAGTACGACGACGTCATGAACAAGCAGCGCCAGGTCATCTACGCTGAGCGCAATAAGATTCTGGACGGCAAGGACCTGACCGACCACATCACCGAGGTCATGCACGACACCGTGTACCGCTGCGTTCAGGAGTTCTGCACCAAGGACAGTCACGATGGCGAGCGCGACCTGGAGGGCCTGCGCAAGTGGGTTGTGGAGCTCACCGGCCACATCGATACGCCGAAGTTCCCCGACGAGGATTATGAGGCCCTGGCTGCCGATGTCCTGGCTTACGTAGAGAAGTGCTACAACATGAAGGCCGAGCGCTTGGGCGAGGACCTGATGCGCGAGCTCAACACCCAGGTCATGCTGCGCGTCATCGATACCCGCTGGATGAACTACCTGCAGGAGATGGACTACCTCAAGACCGGCATCGGCCTGCGCGGCTTTGGCCAGCGCGACCCGCTGGTCGAGTACAAGACCGAGGCCTACGGCGCGTTCCAGATCCTCGTCGACACCATGTACGAGGATTACCTGCGCACGGTTCTGCGCATCGAGATCAAGGCTGCCCCGCGTGCCGTGGAGCACAAGGAAGAGCCCACGCTCGAGGGTGCGCGCTTCTCCGGTCCTGCCGAGGTCGATGGCGACAACGGCGACTCGGTGCTGCGCAAGCAGGCGCAGGTGCAGGCCCGCACGGCTGTCCAGGGTGGTCCGGCTGCCGTCAACAACGGTGGCAAGGTGACCACCTATCGCAAGTCCGAGAGCGACGATCCGTACGTCAACGTGGGCCGCAACGACCCGTGCCCCTGCGGTAGCGGCAAGAAGTTTAAGTACTGCCACGGCAGGAATCGTTAATGGCTGAGGCTTTAGAGGTAACGCTCGCCGAGCTGGACGCGTTTGCGGACCGGCTCGGCGAGGTCGAGTCGTATCTCCACTTGGACGAAAAGCGCACGCGCGTGACCGAGCTCGAGGCCAAAAGCGTGGCCCCCGGCTTTTGGGATGACGCCGACGCCGCCCGTGCCACCATGGAGGAAATCGCGCGCACCAAGGAAGATATCGCCGCCGTGGACAACGCGCGCGGCGAGCTTTCCGATGCCCGCGCCGCGCTGGAGCTTGCCGAGGAGATGGGGGATGACCCCGATGCCGCCGCCCTTCGCGAGGAGGCTACAGCCACGGCTGAGCGCCTGGCCCGTGCCATCGATGAGCTTGAGCTTTCGAGCTGGTTTACCGGTGAGTTCGATCACGGCGATGCCATTGTGACCATCAAGCCCGGACAGGGTGGTCTGGAGGCCCAGGACTGGACCTTCATGCTCTTTAAGATGTACATGAAGTACTGCCAGCGTCGCGGCTGGAAGGTCACGATTAACGACTGCCCCGCTGCTGAGGTCATCGGCATCGACCGCGCGACCTTTACCGTCGAGGGCAAGGACGCATTTGGCATGCTGCGCGCCGAGGCCGGTGTGCACCGCCTGGTACGAATTAGCCCCACCGACGACAAGAAGCGCCGCCAGACCACGTTCGCTGGCGTCGAGGTCATCCCCGTGCTACCCGATGATATCGACATCGAGATCAATCCCGATGACATCCGCGTGGACGTGTACCACGCGAGCGGCCCGGGCGGTCAGGGCGTTAACACCACCGACTCCGCCGTGCGCGTGACGCATTTTCCCAGTGGCATTGTGGTTACCTGCCAAAACGAGCGCAGCCAGATCCAGAACAAGGCCGCGTGCATGCAGATCCTCAAGGCTCGCCTGTACGAGATTGAGCTCGAGAAGCGCGCCGAGGCGCTCGATGAGATTCGCGGACCCAAAACCACGATCGGTTTTGGCAACCAGATTCGCAGCTACGTGCTCTACCCGTACCAGATGGTCAAGGATCTGCGCTCGGGTGTGGAGACCAGCAATGTCGAGGCCGTTCTTGACGATGGCGACCTGGACCCGTTTGTTATTGGCTATCATCGCTGGGCCACCGGCAACGCCGATGCAGAGATCCCATCTGCATAAACCGCCCGGTTTATGTGGAAATGGATAAAACCCTCCGAGCAGGGTGGTTTTGTATCCAAAGCAAACCCTGCGCAGGGGTGGTTTTTGTCCGGCGAATCGGTAGAATCGAATACAGCAAGAAGTTCGAAGCGCATCCGTTTGGGTGCGCTTTTTTGAGGGAGGCAGCATGGCATATCGTCTGGACATTAAGCGCATTCTTTCGATGAACTTCTTTCACGACCTTCCCCAGATTATGTTGGGGTGCGCTCTGGCCGCTATTGCGACCGACCTGTTTTTGATTCCCAACGGCCTTGCTGCCGGTGGCGTTACGGGCCTTGCCACCATTATCCAGGCGGTCGGCGCATCGCGCGGTCTATCGCTTCCCGTTGGTATTCAGACGATCGTGATGAACGCCTTGCTGCTGCTGGTCGTTATGCGCGAGGGCGGCATGTTCTACGTGGTGCAGACGGCGACGGGCTTTGTGCTGCTGGGCTTTTTCACCGACCTGTTCGCTCCGTTTGTGGCGCCGCTGGCACATGCCGATCTGATGCTGCCCGCTATGTGGGGCGGCATCATCACGGGCATCGGTTATGGCATGGTGCTGCGCGCCGGCGCCAACACCGGCGGCTCGGACACGATTGGCCAAATCATCTCGCGTAATACCTCGCTGCCCGTGGGCTCGACCGTCATGGCGATCGATGTTGCCGTATGTGCGCTGTCGGCTCCGGTCTTTTCAATCGAAAATGCACTATATGCAGGCCTTTCGATGGTCATTAGCGGCTACGTGATCGATGCCGTGGTCGATGGTGGCAACAAACGCCGTATGGTACTCATCATCTCGGACAAGTTCCCTGATATCGCTGCCGATATTATGTATGGTCTGGGTCGTGGTTGTACCAAGTTTAAGGCGACTGGCATGTATTCGGGTGCCGAGAAGCCGGTGATCATGGTCATCGTGAGCCGTCGAGAGCTCAATACTCTCAAGACGATCGTGCGCGAGCGCGATCCTCACGCCATTGTGACGGTTGCTGACGTTACGGAAGCCTTCGGCGAGGGATTCAAGGACATTAGCGCGTAGGGGCGACCGCGTTCCATCCAAAAGACGTTCACATTGATAAACCGTTTCATCAGCGGTTCTGCCTGCTAAATTGTTCAAATAATGATAAAAACTCTAGTAAAGCCATCAGTTTCCAGCATAATGAATGGCGTACGTGCATTGCGGCTGTGTTGGGATTACCTTCGGTGCCGTGCGCATCTTGTCTAAAGAGGATGAAAGGAAGGCACAATGAGCGACGAAGAGCTCAAAAAGGTTGCCAACGAGGTAAGGAAGGGCATCGTCACCGGCGTGCACGCTGCCAAGTCCGGCCATCCGGGCGGTTCGCTCGGTGCTGCCGACATCATGACCTATCTGTACTTTGAGGAAATGAACGTCGACCCGTCCGATCCCCGCAAGGCCGATCGCGACCGTTTTGTGCTCTCCAAGGGCCATTGCGCTCCGGGCCTGTACGCCGTGCTGGCCGAGCGCGGGTTCTTCCCCAAAGAGGACCTCAAGACGCTGCGCCATATCGGCAGCCACCTGCAGGGTCACCCCAACATGAACGACACCCCGGGCGTCGACATGTCCACCGGCTCGCTCGGCCAGGGCATTTCCGCCGCCGTGGGCATGGCCGTTGCCGCCAAGCACTGGGGCGATACTTATCGCACGTACGCCCTGCTGGGTGATGGCGAGAGCGAGGAGGGCCAGGTCTGGGAGGCCGCCATGTTTGCCGGCAACCAGCAGCTCGATAACCTCTGCGTGATCGTCGACCACAACGGCCTTCAGATTGACGGTCCCGTCGAGGAGGTCAACGACCCCATGCCGCTCGCCGACAAGTTCCGTGCGTTCAAGTTCCACGTGGTTGAGCTCGCCGACGGCAACGACTTCGACCAGATCCGCGCCGCCTTTGCCGAGGCTCGCGCCACCAAGGGGCAGCCGACCGCCATTATCGCCGAGACCACAAAGGGCAAGGGCGTGTCCTTTATGGAGAACCAGGTTGGTTGGCACGGCAAGGCCCCCAACGATGAACAGTTTGAGCAGGCCATGGCAGAGCTCACGGCCGCCGGAGAGGAGCTCTAGGATGGCAGACGTCAAGAAAATCGCCACGCGTGTAAGCTACGGCGAGGCCCTCGTCGAGCTCGCCAACGAGCACGATGACTTTGTGGTCCTCGACGCCGACCTGGCCGCCGCCACGCAGACCGGTAAGTTTAAGGCCGCTTGCCCCGACCGCTTCTTCGATGTGGGCATTGCCGAGAGCAACCTGATGGGCGTCGCCGCCGGTATCGCGACCACCGGTCGTGTTGCCTTCGCGAGTACCTTTGCCATGTTCGCTGCCGGTCGCGCCTTTGAGCAGGTTCGTAACTCCATCGGCTACCCGCACCTCAACGTTAAGATCGGTGCCACGCACGCCGGTATCTCGGTGGGCGAGGATGGTGCCACGCACCAGTGCTGCGAGGATATCGCCCTGATGCGCGTCATCCCCGGCATGACTGTGATCGTTCCTGCCGACGACGTCGAGGCCCGTGCCGTGACGCGCGCCGCCTACGAGTGCGACGGTCCGGTGTACATGCGCTTTGCCCGTTTGGCCTCGCCGGTTATCAACGACCCCGAGACCTATAAGTTCGAGTTGGGTAAGGGCATTATCATGCGCGAGGGCGCCGATGTGACCATCATCGCCTGCGGCCTGATGGTCGGCGAGGCTCTCGAGGCCGCCGAGCAGCTCGCTGCCGAGGGCATCGACGCCGAGGTCATCAACATGCACACCATCAAGCCCATCGATACCGACCTGATCGTCAAGAGCGCCACCAAGACCGGCCACGTCGTGACCGTCGAGGAGCACTCTGTGATCGGTGGCCTGGGCAGCGCCGTTGCCGACGTCCTGTGTGAGCAGTGCCCGACGCCGCTCAAGAAGATCGGTGTCAACGACACCTTCGGCGAGTCCGGCCCGGGTGCCGAGCTCCTGCACAAGTACGGCCTGGACGCCGCCAACATCGTGGCGACCACCAAGGAGTTCTTGGCATAAGGCAAGACGAGGCAAAGTATCGCGTCGACAACCGCAAACAAGCCAGAACAGGGGCGTCCTCAAAGAGGGCGCCCCTGTTTATGCTGAATTTAAATTAGAGTCCTGCCAAGCAAAGTTCCCATGGGGAAACGGGCCCATCCCAACAAAGTGCAATTCAGACCCTTCCAACTTTGTATGCGCAGCATCTCAAGTTGGTACGTCGGCCCCATAGTAGCCGCAGGCCGGGCGCAGGGTTACCTCCCAAATCTTTCCGCAGCGCAGGCCGGCGTTTGTCCGCAGCTCCGCAGGAGCAGGACAAATGCCGGCCATGCGCGAGGACGATTTGGGAGGTAACCCTGCGCCCGGCCGGTGAGACCCAAACCCCGCCATGCTTCTTATGTGCAGTAAAGCTAATGCTGCTAAAATACAAAGCGCTCATGTAGTTTAAACGCACGACGATAAGGAGCACCAGTGGGTAACCACTTCCGTACCTCCGGTGCGGGCGATGATGCCCCCAAGACGCAGACGGGCGTCCAGGGCAGTCGTTTCGCCACTCCGGATTCAGAGGGCCAGCCTGTTGCTCAGGCCCCCGCTCAGCCGGCAGATCAGGCACAGCCGGCATCCGATCCCTTTGCCTACAATCCCACCAGCGATGTCGCGCTTTCCGGCACGGCGGGTTTTGAGCCCGTTCAGGCCGTGACCGCTCGCGTGGAACAGCCTCAGGCTGGCGCCGCCACGCCGCAGCCTACCATGGCCGGCATTCCCGACCCCATGGCCCCTGCGACGCCGGTTCCTCAGCCTGCGCAGTCCGGTCTCTTTGCCGCTATTCCCGATCCCACGCAGCCTGCTGCCCCGGTGGTCGAGAGCGATCAGGCCGCCGAGGTCGCAAGCCTCGATAACGCGCTCAACAACCCCGATTTTACGTCGGTGTTTGCGCCCATCGATCCGCAAGCCAGCCGCAAGAAGATGGCCAAGCAGGCCGGTGTCGAGCCTGTCATCCTTATGGAGCATGTCACCAAGATCTATCCGGCACAGCCCAACAAGCCTGCACTCGACGACATCAACATCGAGATCTATCCGGGCGAGTTCGTCTTCCTGGTCGGTCATTCCGGCTCGGGTAAGACCACGCTGCTGTCGACGCTCAACCGCGACGTCAAGCCGACGAGCGGCCGCATCTTGGTTGCCGGTCAGGACCTCATGAAGATCAAGAACCGCAAGGTTCCGTTCCTGCGCCGCCAGATTGGCGCCGTGTTCCAGGACTTTAAGCTTCTGCCGCAAAAGACCGCCTACGAAAACGTGGCGTTTGCCCTGCAGTGCATCGGCAAGCCCAAGGGCGTCATTCGCAGCCAGGTGCCGGAGGTGCTGCGTCTGGTCGGTCTGGCCGATCAGATGGATTCGCTGCCCGACCAGCTTTCCGGTGGCGAGCAGCAGCGCGTCGCCGTCGCCCGCGCTATGGTCAACCGTCCGCCGCTGCTGATCTGCGACGAGCCCACGGGTAACCTCGACCCGGCGATCTCGCTGGGCATCATGAAGCTGCTCGAGCGTATTAACCGCACCGGCACCACCGTGATCGTCGCCACGCACGACCGCGAGATGGTCGATAGCATGCACCGTCGCGTGATCGCCCTCGAGGGCGGCCACGTTATCCGCGACCAGGAGAGGGGAGGTTACGGCAACTATGGCACCAACTAACGTGGGCTACTCCTTCAAAGAGGCAATCAGTCACTTCTTCCGTAACTGGACTACCTCGCTCGGCGCCGTCATCACGATCTTCCTTTCGTTGTTTATCATCGGCCTGTTCATCATGGGCTCCGCGATGCTGAACTCCGTGATCGGCACCGTCGAGGATCAGGTTGTCATCAACGCGTTCATTAGTGATGACGCCGATCAGGCCGATGTTCAGGCTTTTGAGGCCGAGCTCAAGACGTGGAATAACGTCAAGTCCGTTACCTATAAGGACAAGGACGACGCGCTGGCCGAGTATACGAGCAAGATGTCGGGCAACGCCGACGCCACCATGAGCGCGCTCGATGGCCAGAACCCGCTGCCGGCTTCGTTTGCAATTGAGATGGACGATCCGTCCAAGGTCGAGAGCACGGCCCAGAAGCTCAAGAAGAACGCCGACTTCCAGAAGATCGCGGATGACGGCGACGTCAACGCGAGCGTGCTGTACGGCCAGGAGGAAGTGAGCCGCCTGTTCCAGGTGACCAACTACATCCGCATCGCCGCCGTGGTGCTCGTTGGCCTTTTGACCTTTATCGCATTCATCTTCATCAACAACACGATTCGCCTGTCCATCACGGCGCGTCGTCGTGAGATTGCGATTATGCGTCTGGTCGGCGCCAGCAACGGCTTCATTCGCGGCCCGTTTATCACCGAGGGCGTACTGCAGGCCATTTTGGGCTCGCTGCTTTCCATCGGCGTTCTGGAGCTGCTGCGCAATCTGATGATTCCGCGTTTGCAGGAGAGCATCGGCTGGATGTCGTTTGCCCTGCCGATGCAGTACTACCTGGTGACCTATGCTGCGCTGATTCTGGTCGGTGTGATTATCGGTCTCTTTGGTTCTGCCATCGCCATGCGCCGCTACCTGCGCGTGTAGGCATGCCTGGAATTCACCCTTCCAACGGGTCGTCTCTTATGGGGCGGCCCGTTTTTTGATCCCTAGGGGACGGCAGGAAAGCGAATCATTTGGGTAGACTCTTTGGAGTTCGCAATCGATAGCAAGGAGGCGCCATGGGGCGCAATAACAAGCATAAGCGTGGAGCTCGCAATAAGCGCGGGCCGGTGCGCAGCGAACGCCGTCCGAGCCTGACCGGGCGCGTGCAGCTCCATGAGCACAGTGCCTATGTCATAACCGAGAATGGCGACTACAAGGTCATGGGTCGCGGCAAGCGTGAGATCATGGACGGCGATACCGTTGCCGTGAGCATTAAGAACAGCCCGCATGGCGAGCGTCGCGCCGTGATCGAGGGCGTGGTTGAGCGCGCAGCTATAAGCGTGGTGGGCACGTACCAGACCGCCGGTCCGCTCGGTGTGATTGAACCGCTCGATTCGCGCCTGAAGGCCGACTTCTTCATTCTGCCTGAGGATACCTCGGCGGATCGTCTGGGTGTCCACCCGGGTGATGCCGTTGTCGCGCGCATTTTGACCTACCCGACGCGCCTGGAATCGGGCACCGTGACGATCGAACGCCGCATTGGCGGAGATGACGCGCCCGATTTGGGCGTTCAATATGTGATGGCGCGTTATGGCTATACCGATAGCTATCCCGAGGCCGCGCTGGACGAGGCCGAGGGGCTTTCGCTCGATGTGTCCGCGGCGCTTAAGGACCCGCTCCGCCGCGATCTGCGCGACCGCTTTGTCATCACGATCGACCCGGTCGACGCGCGCGACTTTGACGATGCCATTTCGCTTGAGCGCACGCCCGAGGGTGGCTACAAGCTGGGCGTGCATATCGCCGACGTTTCACACTATGTGGCTTGGGACGGGCATATCGATCTTGAGGCTCGCCATCGTACGACATCGGTGTATCTGGCCGATCGCGTGCTTCCCATGCTGCCCGAGCGCCTGTCTAATGACCTGTGCTCGCTTCGCCCTGACGAGGACCGTCTTGCGTTTACCGTCGATATCGAGCTCGATGCGCAGGGTCGCGTGCGGCATTACGATCCGTACCCCAGCGTGATTCGCTCGCGTGTGCGTATGGACTATGACGGCGCCGAGGCGCTGCTGGTGCGTGCCGGCGCGGTGGAGTATGGGGTGCTGGAGGGTGCCGCCGAGGATGTTGCGGCTGCCGAGGCCTCGCGCGAGGAGGCGCTTGAGCGTGGGCTTGCATGCGAAGAGGCAGCCCGCGGCTATAACGTCGACCTGGGTGATTTTTTGGTTGCCGCCAACGAGCTTGCGGAGCTCCGCCGCCGCATTCGTCGCGCGCGCGGTTCGGTCGACTTTGATACGGCCGAGATCCGCGCGCTCTTGGACGAGGACGGTGTGCCCGTGCAGATCGTGGCCCGCGAGCGCTCGTGCGCCACGTCGCTAATCGAGGAGGCCATGCTGCTCGCCAACGAGTGCGTGGCCGAGTGGCTGGCCGACCGCGACATTGAGGCTTGCTATCGCGTGCACGATGATCCCAGTCCCGATAGCCTGCACGGTGCCGCCGTGGCGTTGGCGCAGCTGGGCATCATCGATGATCGCCGCGCGGCCGGTATTGCCCTGGGGAGTCCCGATGAGCTGCAGGCTGCAGTCGATGCTGCCGCCGGTACGGCCAACGCACCGCTCGTCAACACGCTGCTTCTGCGCAGCATGCAGCGCGCGCTGTACAAGCCGCACAACGAGGGCCACTTTGCGCTCGCCGCGCCGTGCTACTGTCACTTTACGAGTCCCATCCGTCGCTACCCCGATCTGGTGGTGCACCGCGTACTCAAGCTGCAGTTGGCCTATGAGCAGCTCGGCGGCAAGGACGCCTTGGTCCGTACGCCGCGGCTGATCGGCAAGGGGCGCGAGTCGCTGCCGCGCATTCTGCCGCAGATCTGCCGCGCATGCAGCGATGCCGAGCGCGCGGCAGATGCCGCCAGCCATGCGACGCAAAAGATCAAGATTGCCCAGTACTATGAGGACCGTCTGGGCGAGCGCTATGCCGGAACGGTCTCATGGGTCAGCAGTATGGGCCTGTTCGTACGCTTGGACCTGACGCAGGTCGAAGGCTTGGTTTCGATCAAGAGCCTGGGCAACGAGTGGTTCGAGTTCGACGAGGACGCGCTTACGCTGACGGGCGCCGACACGGGGACTCGCTATGAACTGGGCCAGCGCGTGATTATCGAGGTCTCGCGCGTCAATACCACGCGTGGGCACTTGGACTTTAAGCTTATCCATTAGCCAAATCCCGACTCATGGCGGGAGAGCGGAGGGCGGTCTTTCGGGGCCGCCCTCCGCATTTGGATCATGGCTACCTTGCCGTTTGCTCGGCCGCCCGCTTACCTGCTATTCGAGAGGTAAAACCTACCAAAATAAACCTGTCCCTTTTTGGCAGGTTTACAAGAAAGCGGGGATGAGATGGCGACGGTGTACGGTTATGCGCGGGTGAGTTCGCGCGATCAGAATCTTAATCGGCAGCTGGATGCGCTGGGCGCCTATGGCGTGGGCTCGGCGAATATTTATGCCGACCATGCGAGCGGCAAGGACTTCGATCGCCCGCGGTATCGCGATCTGCTGCACGTCCTGGGAGACGGGGACGTGCTGGTGGTGCTTTCTATCGACCGACTTGGCCGTAATTACTCCGAGATTCTTGAGGAATGGCGACGCATTACCAAGGAGCTCGGGGTTGCCATTGTGGTGTTGGACATGCCATTGCTTGACACGCGCGCCAGGGCCAGCGGCGCGCCGGATGTGACCAATACCCTGATTGCCGATATTGTGCTACAACTGCTGAGCTACGTGGCGCAGGTGGAGCGCGAGAATATTCATCGGCGCCAAGCGGAGGGGATTGCAGCGGCGCGGGCGCGAGGGGTCCGTTTCGGTCGACCTCGCAAGCCGTGCCCTCCTCAGTTTGAGCTGGTACGCGATAGCTATGAGGCAGGCGATATTACCCGCAGCCAGGCAGCAAAGTGCCTGGGCGTGTGCGTGGGGACGTTCGATCGCTGGATGCGCGAGGCGGGGTAGGGGTTTGCGGCACGTCCGATTGGCGCCCATGCGAGGCGCTAGCCGGTAACAAACCCGTTTCTGATAATGCGACCTTGTTGAATTATTTTGTGTCGCGCGTATTTCCGAGCGGTCGGATTTGAGGGGCGAGCGGTAGAACGCTCGCCCTTTGTGCGCCACGATGCGGCACAATGTACCGTAAAAGCTGTTTGTATCCGGTACGAATCGTTCGTTGGTCTTTAATTCTTCTCAACGGAGGTGTTTGAGATGGCAAACGGATTGCTTTTGCGGCTTCGCGAGCGTGAGCTCAGCGCGAGCCCGGCGGAACGCAATGTCATCGCATATGTAAGCGCTCATCCGCACGAGGTGGTCGGGCTGTCCGTCCGCGGTCTTGCCGATGCCACGTTCTCCTCGCCCTCGAGCATTTTGCGCTTTTGCAAGCGCTTGGGTTTTGCGGGCTACAAGGAGTTCCAGCGCGAACTGATTGCCGAGCTGGCGCTCTTGGGTGACAAGAAAGACGTTGCCCTCGAGGACATCTCCGTGGATGACAGCGTCGAACGTATCGTGGGGAAGGTGATGAAAAGCAACGTGCGCACGATCGAAGCGACGGCGCGAACGCTCGATTACACCGTCTTGGAGCGATGCGCGGCCTATCTTAAGCGGGCACGCGCAGTCAATCTGTTCGGTATCGGTGCCTCTCGTTTGGTCGCGCACGATCTGGCGCAAAAGCTCATGCGTGTCGACAAAGAGTGCCATCTGTACGACGACTGGCATGATCAGCTCTTGTGTGCCAAGAACATGCATGAGGGCGATATGGCAATCGCCTTTAGCTACTCGGGCTTGACGCAAGAGGTGCTGGACTGCACCGCCGAGGCCCAACGTCACAACTGTCCCGTTGTGGCCGTGACCAAAGTAGATGGATCATCCAAGCTTGCCACCATGGCCGATGCCGTGCTCGGCGTCGCTGCGAGTGAGCCCTTGGTCCGCAGCGGTGCCATGGCTTCGCGTATGGCCCAGCTTATGGTTGTCGATGCCCTGTACGCTGCTTACGTTGCCAGCGACTACGAACGGGCGACGCATGTCATTAAGCAAAACTACATCGAGAAACAGGAAAGATGAGGTGAATGAAATGCTCGATTTAACAAAATTCACGACCGAAAAGCGTAATCAAAGGTCTATGGACCTCGATACGATGACATCGCTGCAAATCGTTACGACGATGAACGATGAGGATCTTCGTGCCGTCCAGTCGGTCACAAAAGTGCTGCCCCAGGTTGCCACAGCAATCGACTGGGCTGCTGAGGCACTCGAGCGCGGCGGGCGCGTCTTTTACATGGGCGCAGGCACCAGCGGTCGTCTGGGCGTACTCGACGCTTCGGAGTGTCCGCCCACGTTTGGCGTGTCACCCGATCTGATTGTCGGGCTCATTGCCGGAGGCGAGACGGCGTTTATCAAGGCTGTCGAAGGTGCCGAAGACAGTGAGGAGCTCGGCGCGAGCGACCTGCGGGGGCGTGGACTCTCGGACAAGGATCTTGTCGTTGGCCTGGCGGCAAGCGGTCGTACTCCCTATGTGGTGGGCGGCCTTGTATACGCCAAGGCAACTGGGTGCAAGACGATCGCAATTGCCTGCAACCAAGGGTCGAAGATCGGGGAGAGCGCAGATCTTGCCATTGAACCCGTGCCCGGTCCCGAGGTACTGACCGGCTCAACGAGGCTCAAGGCGGGAACGGTTCAAAAGCTCATTCTCAACATGATTTCGACCGGTGCCATGGTCAAGATCGGCAAGGTATACCAAAACCTGATGGTCGATGTGCAGCAGACGAACGAGAAGTTGGTGGCGCGCGGCCAGAACATCGTGATGGAGGCGACCGGCTGCACGCGCGAGCGCGCTATTCAGGCGCTTGCAGATGCCGGCGGCCACGTAAAAACCGCTATTGTCTCGGTACTGCTGGACTGCGATGCCGAGCAGGCTGCGGTAGCTCTTGAGCGAGCGCGAGGCCATGTCCGTGCTGCGGTGAGTGGCCATGAGAAGAGCGATGCCGATGCCCAATAGGTGTGCGGCGTGAGCTGATATGACATCCAGACGAGATACCCAATACAAGGAGGAGTTATGACGAACAAAGAGCTGGCTCAAAAGCTGCTGGACCTTTTGGGCGGTAAAGACAACGTGCTCGCAAACGCGGCGTGCATGACGCGCCTGCGCGTGACCGTCAAAGACGCGGGCAACGTCGACACGGAGGGTATTAAGGCACTCGACGGCGTGATGGGCCTGGTCGAGGACGACACGATGCAGATCGTGCTGGGGCCGGGCAAGGTGAATAAGGTGCTCGAGGAGTTCTCCAAGCTCACTGGCCTTGCGAAAGGCGTTGCCGACGAGAGCGTGGTTGACGCTGCGGCCACAAACAAGGCCGCGCAGAAGGCCAAGTACGAGTCTAAGCCGGTTCAGGCCTTCCTCAAGAAGATTTCCAATGTCTTCGTCGCCCTGCTTCCCGGCATCATTGCGGCTGGCCTCATCAACGGTATCTGCAACGTCATTAACGTCTCGACGGCAGGTGCGCTTGCAGGCGAGTGGTGGTACCAGGGCATTCGTTCCATGGGCTGGGCCCTGTTTGCCTATCTGCCCATCTTGGTGGGCTATAACGCGGCACGTGAGTTTGGTGGCTCCGCTGCGCTGGGCGGCATCGCCGGCATGATGTGTATCGCCAACAGTGCCATGCCCCTGCTTGCGCCTGGCGCGGCCGATCCTGCCACTGCCATTCTGCTGCCGCTCACCAATGCGCAGTACAACCCCGCAGCGGGCGGCATGATCGCGGCTCTTATCGCTGGCGCATTTTTTGCCTGGATGGAGCGTCAGATTCGCAAGGTTATGCCCAACGCACTCGACACGTTCTTGTCCCCGCTGCTGGTGCTCATCATCGGCGCCTTTGCTCTGATGCTCGTCATCCAGCCGGTTGGCGCATGGCTGACGACTGCCATCTTTAGCGTTTTGACCTTTATCTTCGAGAAGCTGGGCGTCCTGGGCGGCTATATCCTGTCGGCAGGCTTCTTGCCGCTGGTTTCCGTCGGCCTGCATCAGGCGCTCACGCCGATCCACGCTATGCTTAACGATCCCGACGGCGCTACCAAGGGCATCAATTACCTGCTCCCCATCCTTATGATGGCTGGCGGCGGTCAGGTCGGTGCCGGTCTGGCGCTGTACTTTAAGACCAAGAACGCCAAGCTCAAGAAGTACGTCGCAGAGTCCATTCCCGTTGGAATCCTCGGCGTGGGCGAGCCTCTGATGTATGCCGTTACGCTGCCGCTCGTTCGTCCGTTTGTGACGGCCTGCCTGGGTGCCGGATTTGGCGGCGCGCTCGCGGCGCTGCTTCACATCGGCACGGTTTCTCAGGGCGTTTCCGGTCTGTTTGGCCTGCTGATCGTCGTTCCTGGCCAGCAGCTCGGCTACGTTGCCGCTATGCTGCTTGCCTATGCCGCCGGCTTTGTCCTGACGTGGTTCTTTGGCGTCGACGAGCAGAAGATCAACGAGTTCTTTGGCGAATAGTTTGATATCGCGAGCCGTGTTGCTCAGGGCTCGCGGCGCGCGGCAGATTTCTTGATGCTATGGTTGTGCCGGCGGGGCTAACTGCTCCGCCGGCCTTTTTTAAAGGAGTGTTGAAGCGTGAAAACGGGTATTTCGATTTATCTTTCCAGCCCTCTGCAGGATATTGAGCGGACAATTGAGCGTGGTGCCGCGGCGGGTGCGCGCTATGCGTTCACCTCGCTGCATATTCCCGAGGATGGGGGAGCGGCGTATACCGATAAGGTCCGTCATGTGCTGTCGCTGCTTTCCGCGCACGGCATTGCGCTCATTGCCGATGTGGGGCCGCGCACGTGCGATTTGCTCGGGCTTGAGCGCATCGAGGACCTGCGCGATCTGGGGTTGGAATACCTTCGTTTGGACTATGGCTTTAGCGCCCGGCGGGTCGCGGAGCTGTCCGGTGTATTTCGCATTGTGGTCAATGCATCGACGGTGAGTTCTGATGAAATCGCATCGTGGCGTGAGGCCGGTGCCGATGTGACTCGTTTTGCCGCCTGCCACAATTTTTACCCCAAGCCTTATACCGGTTTAGCTCTGGAGGACATTGCTCGGGTGAATCTTCGTCTTGCGGCGCTTGGATTCGAAATCATGGCTTTTGTGCCGGGTGATGCTAACGTTCGCGGGCCAGTATTCGAGGGACTGCCGACGGTCGAGGCGCAGCGCGGTCGCGCGTCAAAGGTTGCTCTCAATATGCTTGAGCTTGCACATGGCGCCGATTGCGACATTGTGTTGGTCGGCGACCCCGATCTTTCCGATGCGGGCTGGACGCAGTTTGCTCATGTTTCCGCCGGATACGTGGACCTGCAATGCGAGCTGGAGCCCGGTTATGCCTATGTACGTGGGCAGATTCATCACGACCGACCCGATTCGAGCACCCTCATCTTTAGGTCTCAGGAGTCGCGTACGACGCTTAAGCCGGATTCCGTGCCGATGGATGCCGGTGCCGGCCTGCCGCGAAAGACGGGGTCGATCGCTGTGAGCAATAGCGGCTATGGGCGCTACGAAGGCGAGCTTGAGATTGCGCGGGTCGATCTTCCCGGTGACGAGCGCATGAACGTTGCGGGTCATATCACGCCCGAGGCAATGGAACTGCTGCCGTTCATCAAACGCGGATTCGGGGTACGGTTCGTTTAGCGTGTGACCCGTGGGCTACAATTGGCCCATCATGCGAAGGCGCCTCGTGTGGCGTGTGTCTGCGTTGGCCGATCTATATTCGGAGGATTTCCATGACCGTACTGTTTGTTGAATATCCCAAGTGCTCGACCTGTAAGAAGGCCAAGGCATGGCTGGACGAACACGGGGTAGAGTATATCGACCGCGATATCGTTTTGGACAATCCCACGGCTGATGAGCTTGCGACCTGGATTGCTCGTTCGGGACTGCCGGTGCGGCGCTTCTTTAATTCGTCGGGCATGAAATATCGAGAGCTGGGCCTGAAGGCGCGTCTAGATGCGGGCATGACGGATCGGGAGTGCTACGAGCTGCTGGCGACCGACGGCATGCTGGTTAAGCGTCCGCTGTTGGTGGGCGACGACTTTGCGATTCCCGGCTTTAGGGAATCGGCTTGGGTCGAGGCGTTGCTGTAGCGGCTGCGGAAAGTGCGACCCGTTTTGAGTGCTCAGGGTGGGACGTGTTTTCCATCGGCGGGCTCGCTCGGCTCAATCATCGAGCTGTGCCCATTCGTGCGGATCGTAGACCTTTACGTGCTTGTTGGGCTTGCCGCTCCAGTACTCCTCGTCCATAAAGGGCAGATATGCCTGAACGCCGGGGCAGATAAAGGGAATCCGCTGCTGTTGCAGTCGCTCGCGCTGTCGCTGCTCCAGGTGCGCCTCGGATATGACAGTCGGCATACCGGACAGCTCGACGAGGCTTGCCTGGATTCGCTTAAGGTCGGGGAGTCCCGCGTGCCATGACATCCGCATGATCAAAAAGGATGCACGGCGGTAGTTTGCCTGCATCACCGTGATGGCGGGGCGCAGAGTGGGATGGATTTTGTCCCGTTCGGGCCAAAGGTCAGCAGTGATCTCGAGGCCCAGGGTCTCCCATAGGTAATCAAGCTCTTCGTCCATGGCGCCTCGATATCCGTGCAATGATGACGGTTCGATTGTGCCATCAGCCGTGAGTGCTGCATTGTTGTAATCTACCAGCGGTAGATGCGGGATGTTTTACGGGCTTTGGCGCCGTACGTGTCGCTGGCGCTTCACAGGTCCTTCACGTGTCGGCCGTATTTGACTGAATTTCAAAAAAGTCAAAATTGGGGCTTGCGTCACGGCCGGACTTCCCGTATATTTCTTTCTTGCGCAAAGGCACAGCCGAGCGCAGCGATGCAGTCATTGGGATGTCGTCTAATGGCAGGACAGCGGATTCTGGTTCCGTCAATGGGGGTTCGACTCCCTCCATCCCAGCCATTGTGTGTTGTGTTTTGTCGCTTATGGCCCGTTCGTCTAGCGGTTTAGGACGCCCTCTCAAGGCGGAGATCACCAGTTCGAATCTGGTACGGGCTACCAAAATTGAACGCCCGGGCCTCGTAAGAGACCCGGGTTTTGTGTATTGGCCGATATTTAAGGCGCGCGTTGAGTCTGCCGCCCGGACCGAGGAGTTGTCATGGACCTGCCTATCAGCTTGGAAGACATCACGTATGCCGAGAACTATCTGGCGCAGGGCGACCTGGCTACGGCGACGCCGCTGCTTGAGCGTCTGGTGGAGCTCGCCGAGGAGTATATCGACGCTGAGTGCAAGACGGAGGAGAAGCGCCAGTACTTTAGCTTCGACAGCAAGTTTGAGCGCCTGGCCTATCGCCGCGTGGAGAAGGATCCGCGCGAGCTGGTGCAGGTCGAGGTTCCCTTTGACCGCCTGTACTCCGACATGGCGTTTGCCTACATCCGCCAGCAGGATTATGTGAGTGCTCGGAATGCCCTGATGCAGGCCGTGCGATGGGATCCCATGAACTGCAACTATCGCTTGGACTTGGCCGAGCTGTTCCGCGCGCTCGAGGACAAGCAGGAGTGGGCATCGCTCTCGTTCTCGGTGCTGGAGCGCGCGAGCGACGGTAAGTGCGCCGCACGCGCCTACACCAACTTGGGTCAGTACTTCTTGGAGCCCGAGACCGAGAACATTTCGGCTGCCGTGGGCTGCGCGCGTCTGGCGCTGCGCCTGGCGCCCAACGATGCGCATACGACGCGCCTGCTCAACAAGATCCATACCACCTATCCGGATGCCGCGGACGAGAGTGACGACCATGTGATGGGTGAGCTCGCCCTGCAGGGCGTGCCGACCTCGCCTTCGGCCGAGATTGCCATCTGCCTGATCATGTGTGCGACCGACGCTGCGAGCGACGGCGACAAGCAGGAGGCTACGCGCCTGACGGTCCGTGCCCGCGACCTGGTGGGCGAAGAGGCGTGCGCGGCGATTATCAAGCTGGTGCGCGAGAGTGATGCCGAGCTTAACGCCGAGCGCAAGGCAAAGCGCGAGGCTGCGGGCTCAAACGCCGATGGCGCCAAGGAGGCCGGCGATGCCCAGTAAGCGCGAGCGCAAGCTCATTTCCAAGAATCGCTCGGCACATCACGAGTACTTTATCGATGAGACGTTTGAGTGCGGTATTGAGCTGAGCGGTACCGAGGTCAAGTCGATTCGCGAGCGCGCGTGCCAGATTACCGATACCTTCGCACTGATTCGTGGCGGGGAGTGCTGGCTCGTCGGCCTGCATATCCACCCTTATAGCCATGGTGGCGTGTGGAATCGCGATCCCGACCGTCGGCGCCGTCTGCTGCTGCACCGCAAGGAGATCGACTTTCTTGACGGCAAACTTCGCAACCGCGGCTATGCGCTGGTGCCGCTGGAGCTCTACTTTAATACCGACGGCCGCGTAAAGCTGCTGCTGGGCCTAGGCCGCGGCAAGAAGCTTTACGACAAGCGCGAGGATATGGCCAAGCGCGATGTCCAGCGCGAGATCGACCGCGCCCTCAAGGAGCGCAATCGCTAGGCGTTCTGTATAAGTTACGGTGGAATACGGACTGTTTTGCCTGTTTGAGGGGCTATTCAGTCCTTATTTCACCGCAACTGCGGCGTCTCATCTTGCTTATACTGTTTTGACACATATGTCTCAAAGGTGGTGTCCGTTGTGGGCGCCGCCTTTTTTGTGGGTACATACATCCATGAGGTTCCAACCCGGGTTAGGGGAGTGATTGTTATGGACAAAACTGCGTTCTTTACCATGCCGAGCGGTCTGTACGTGGTGAGCGCCGCGGCAGACGGGCTGCGCGCCGGCTGCGTCATCAACACTGCGGTGCAGGTGACGTCCATGCCGCCGCGCATTTCGGTTGCCGTGAACAAGGACAACGTCACCTCGGGCGTCATCGCTTCGGCCAAAGCGTTCGCGCTGACCGTGATCGATCAGACCGCCGATATGCTCTACATCGGTAACTTTGGGTTCCGCACCAGCAGCGATTATGATAAGTTTGCCAAATACGAGACCCGCGAGACGGCTCTGGGCATGCCCTATGTGCCCGAGCACGCGGCGGCCCTGTTTAGCTGCCATTTGATCGACACTGTGGATGTTGGCACGCATCTACTGTTTATCGGCGAGGTCGAGGATGCCGAGCGCTTGAGTGACGAGACGCCGCTCACCTACGATTACTACCATAAGGTCCTGAAGGGCAAGACGCCTCCGAAGGCGTCCTCGTATCAAGGCTAGAAATGTTTTAAAAATACTTGCATTATATTATTGAGAATCTATACTGATAAATGAAGTACATCACCAGTCGCGTTTGAGAGGAGAACATCATGGCTGAGGAGAAGAAGACGTATAAGTTCGTGTGCGTCGTTTGCGGTTACGAGGTTGAGGTCGATACGCCCGAGCTGCCCGAGGATTATGTGTGCCCGGTGTGCGGCGTCGGTCCCGATCAGTTTGAGCTCGTCGAGGAGTAGCTCGCAGACACACGGCGAAAGCCGAACATAGCTCTGTCCAAGGGCCTCGGTCGAATTCTCGGCCGGGGCCCTTTTCCTCCGCCCATAAGGGATCACGGTTGCTGTTGACCGATCCTGTCTGTTGCGAGTCCGACCGACCTTTTGTCTCAATCTGTAACATCTAACGGTGGAAATTGGGCCCACTTGTTACATATCGAGACAAACCAAAACCGTCCGGCAGAAGATCTCAATCTGTAACATCTAGACATCGAAAGCGGGTCTAGATGTTACAGATCGAGACGTTTGCCTGAGTAGGTGCCCCGCCCCATTACATCCCTGTCAACAACACGACATCGAGAATCGTCACGATGGCACCGATCCCTACGAGCAGCGCGCTGAGTGGACGCGAATTGGCGTATTTGCCCATGACGCGGGGTGAACTGGTGAGCCGTATGAGCACAAAGACCGTAATCGGTAGCTGAAGCGACAGCAGTGCCTGACTCCAGATGAGACCTTCAAAAGGATTTGGGACGACCAGGCACGCCGTCACTGCGCCGACGAAACAGGCCGCCACCCCGATCGAGGAATGTCGGTCGTGGATATCGTATTCCTCGTCGAACATGCCCGCAGTGATGGTCCCCGCCGCCATGCCCGCTGTCACGCTGCTCGATAGTCCCGCGAACAGCAGCGCTACCGCAAAGATGGTCGAGCTCGCCGGGCCCAGAATGGGGGAGAGCGTGGCCGCTGCGACGGCGAGGTCGTCTACGACCATGCCGTGCGCAAAGAAGGTCGTTGCGGCCAGGATGACCATGGCCGAGTTGATTGCCCAGCCCACGCCCATCGAAAAGAGCGTGTCGAAGAGCTCGTAGTGCAGACGTTCTTCGATAACTTGCTCGCCTTGGCCTTCGAAGTGCATGGATTGGATGACCTCGGAGTGCAGAAAAAGGTTGTGTGGCATTACGACCGCACCCAGGACACTCACGATAGTCGCAGCAGAGCCAGTGGGCATACTGGGCGTGATCCAGCTTGCGGCGGCTTGCGGCCAGTCGACCTTGACTAGTGCAAGCTCGGCCAAAAACGAGAGTCCTACCACGCCTACGAAGGCGATGATCCAGCGTTCGGCTCGCTTGTAGGAGTTCGTCATGAGCATCGCCATCGATACTGCCGCCACGATGACGCAGCCCGCACGCACGGGCAGCCCAAAGAGCATTTGAAGGGCAATCGCGCCGCCCAGGACTTCGGCCATGGCGGTGGCGATGGTCGCGAGATAGGCGCTGCCGAGCACCGCGCGTCCCACGATGCGGGGGAGAAAGCGGGTCGTGGCCTCGGCAAGGCAGGCGCCCGTGGCGATGCCCAAGTGCGCCGCGTTGTGCTGCAGCACGATGAGCATAATCGTGGACAGCGTGACGATCCACAGCAGCGCGTAGCCAAACTGCGAGCCCGCGGCCATATTGGAGGCCCAGTTGCCCGGGTCGATAAAGCCGACGGTCACGAGCAGCCCGGGGCCGATATGCCGCGCAATGTCTAGGCCTCCGTGACCACCGGTGCGTCGGGAGCCAAAATGATGTTTGAGATGGTTGATCATGGTGCGCTCCTGCGTGCCGTTTGCTTGACGCCGCAAAGGATACCCGTTTTAGGCTAAAAAGTTAACCAAGACTAACAAAATATTGGTCCAGCGGGGATTGGTTGGTGCATTGGGGACATGCTGTTCTGCTCCAAAAGGTGTACGTCAGCCTCCAAAGATGTCGTTTTTTGACATGTTTGGAGGCTGATGTACGCGTTTGATGGCAAGACGTAGATGTCCCGCGTGCGTTACGCGATTGTTTCGAAACGGGCGGGAAACACAGCGGGCCGGCGATGCTCTTAGTATGCCTAGTCAACTGACTGTCTAAATATCTAGGGGAGGATCGCGATGCAGGCAGATTCCGCTCAGCAGCAGGGCCTTTATCGCCCCGAATTCGACCACGATGCATGCGGCATCGGCGCGCTTGCCGATATCAATGGTGAGCGCCATCACCAGATTCTGGACGACGCGCTGTCCATTCTGGTCAACTTGGAGCACCGCGGCGGCACGGGACTCGAGAAGAATACCGGCGATGGCGCTGGCATCCTGTTCCAGGTTCCGCATCACTTTTTCCGTAAAGAGGCTCAAAAGTGCGGTCAGATTCTGCCGGCAGAGGGCGACTATGGCGTGGCCATGCTGTTCTTCCCGCAGGACGACAAGGGCGTAGAGGATGCCCGCCGCGTGTTTGAGGAGGGCTGTGCCGAGGCCGGCGTGCCGCTGCTCTTTTGGCGCGAGGTGCCCGTCGACCCGCACGACCTGGGCGAGACGGCCCGCGCCTGCATGCCCACTATCCTGCAGGCCTTCCTGGGCCGTCCGGACGACACGCCCGCCGGCGATGCCTTTGAGCGTCGCCTGTACGTGTGCCGCCGCACCATCGAAAAGAAGGCCGATGCCGAGTTTGCCCTGCGAGACAAGATCTTCTACGTGTGCTCCATGAGCTCGCGCACCATCGTGTACAAGGGCATGCTGGTCGCCACGCAGATGCGCCGCTTCTTCATCGACCTCAACGACGCCGCCGTCAAAACGGCCGTGGCGCTCGTCCACTCGCGCTACTCCACCAACACCACGCCCAGCTGGGAGCGTGCGCACCCCAACCGCTTTATCATCCATAACGGCGAGATCAACACCCTCAAGGGCAACGTCAACTGGATTCGCGCCCGCGAACCCAACCTGTACAGCCCCGTGCTGCAGCACGATCTTGAGCGCGTGATGCCCATCATCAACCGCGAGGGTTCCGACTCCGCGATTCTGGACAACGTGCTCGAATTCTTGGTCATGAACGGTCGCCCGCTCACGCGTGCCGCGTCCATGTTGCTGCCCGAGCCGTGGGACCACAACGATAGCCTGAGTGAGGAGCGCCGCGCCTACGACGCTTACCAGTCCATGCTCATGGAGCCCTGGGACGGCCCGGCGGCCATCGCCTTTACCGACGGTCGCACGCTGGGCGCCGCCCTCGACCGCAACGGCTTGCGCCCCGCCCGCTACTACGTGACGCGCGATGGCCGCTTTATGCTGGCAAGCGAGGTGGGCACCATCGAGGTGAGCCCCGAGAACATCCTGACGAGCGGCTGCCTGGGACCGGGCCAGATGCTCGAGGTCGATTTTGCCCGCGGCCGCGTGATCTACAACGACGAGCTGCGCGCCCGCTATGCCAAGGAGAAGCCCTACCGCGACTGGATTGCCGAGGAGACACTGACCGTCGACGCGCTCGATGAGCCCGCCGCGCCCGCGCCCGCCGAGGATGCCGAGGTGCCCGCCGCCGTGCGCATGGCCAAGCTCGGCTATCACTGGGATGATGTTGACGAGGTCGTGCGCCCCATGGCCCAGCAGGGCAAGGCCCCGCTCGCCTCGATGGGTATCGATGCGCCGTTGGCCTGCCTGTCCAAGAAGACGCGTTCGTTCTTTGACTACTTCTATCAGCTGTTCGCTCAGGTCACGAATCCTCCGATCGATGCCCTGCGCGAGCACATGGTGACTTCGACCACGCTCTACCTGGGCAACCACGGCAACCTGCTCGAGGATTCCCGCACGGCCTGTCAGCTGGTGCGCTTGGAGCGCCCATTGCTCAACGAGGAAGAGTTCGAGCATATCTGTGCCATCGACCGCGTGGGCTTTAAGACCCGTCGTTTCCGTGCCGTCTACCGCCGCGATGCCGGCGAGGGCGCGCTGCAGGCTGCGCTCAAACAGCTTGCCGAGGACGTTGAGGCTGCGGTCCGCGACGGCGTGAACATTGTGGTGTTGAGCGATCGTGCCGCTGCGGGCGAGGTGCCCGTGCCGTCGCTGCTCGCCGTGGGCTGCGTGCACAACCACCTGATCCGCGCCGGCGTTCGTACTTTTGCCGACATCGTGGTGGAGTGCGGTGACGCCGTGTCCCCGCACGACTTTGCGGCACTGGTGGGCTACTCCGCGAGCGGCATCTATCCGTACAACGCACATGCGTGCATCCGCGATCTGGCGGCACGCGGCGACCTGGACGTGACGGCCGAGCAGGGCATCGCCAACTACAACAAGGCTGCGACCGCCGGCATCGTCTCCATCATGTCCAAGATGGGCATCTCCACGGTGCAGAGCTACCATTCGGCGCAGATCTTCGAAGCCGTGGGCTTTACGCCGGAGTTCGTCAACGCGTACTTTGCCGGCACGGTGAGCCGTGTGGGCGGGTTGGGTGTCGAGGACGTTGAACGCGAGCAAAACGAGCGCTACGACGCCGCGCTCGCTATCCTTAAGAGCCCGGCTCCCGATCAGCTGCCCACGCTGGGCCTGACCAAGTGGCGCCCGCTCGGCGGCGAGGAACACCTCATCGACCCCCAGACCGTCTACCTGCTGCAGACCGCCTGCCGTGAGGACAGCTACGACACCTTTAAGGAGTACAGCGCCCGCCTGCACCGCACCGGCCGTGCCGTGCGTCTGCGCGACTTGCTCGACTTTGATGCCAGCGGCCGCACGCCGGTTTCGCTCGACGAGGTCGAGCCCGCGCTCAACATCGTCCGCCGCTTTAACACCGGCGCCATGTCGTACGGCTCCATCAGCAAGGAAGCACACGAGTGCATGGCCATCGCCATGAACCGCCTGCACGGCCGTTCCAACTCGGGCGAGGGCGGTGAGGATCCGCGTCGCGAGACCCCGCTGGCTAACGGTGATTCCAAGAACTCCGCGATCAAGCAGGTGGCAAGTGCGCGCTTTGGCGTGACGAGCCGCTACCTGTGCAGCGCCTTCGAGATTCAGATCAAGATGGCCCAGGGCGCCAAGCCCGGCGAGGGTGGCCACCTGCCCGGCAAGAAGGTCTACCCCTGGATTGCCGAGGTCCGTCAGTCCACGCCCGGCATCGGCCTGATCTCGCCTCCGCCGCACCACGACATCTACTCCATCGAGGACCTGGCAGAGCTGATCTTTGACCTTAAGAATGTCAACCCCGGCGCGCGCGTGTCGGTCAAGCTGGTCAGCGAGGCCGGCGTCGGCACCATCGCAACCGGTGTGGCCAAGGGCGCTGCCGACAAGATCTTGATCAGCGGCCACAATGGCGGCTCGGGTGCCGCGGCGCGCGATTCCATTTGGCATGCCGGCCTGCCGCTGGAGCTCGGCCTTGCCGAGGCCCAGCAGACGCTGCTGCAAAACGGCCTGCGCTCCCGCGTGGTGCTCGAGGCCGACGGCAAGCTCATGGACGGCACCGACGTCGCCGTCGCCTGCTTGCTGGGCGCCGAGGAGTTTGGCTTTGCGACCATGCCGCTCATCTCCATGGGTTGCCTCATGCAGCGTGACTGTCAGCAGGATACCTGCCCGGCCGGCATCGCCACGCAAAACTGCCGCCTGCGTCACGGCTTCCGCGGTAAGCCCGAGCACGTTGAGCACTTTATGCTCTTTGTGGCCGAGCAGCTGCGCGAGGTTATGGCGAGCCTGGGCTTCCGCACCGTCGATGAGATGGTTGGCCATCCCGAGTGTTTGTGCCAGATCGAGGTGCCGGGCAACCGCAAGGCTAACCTGCTGGATCTGTCGCCCGTGCTGGCAAGCGCGACCTGCGAGTTCGGTGCCCATATTCCGGGTGCCGACGGTCGCCACTTCCTGCCGCAGATGGCTGCCGACAGCGAGCTCGACAAGACGCTCGACTCCACGCTGTTCGTGCCCTACACGGCCGACGCCCGCGCACATCTGCGTCCGATTCGCTTCCGCGCCGATATCGCCAACGTCAACCGCTGCGTGGGCACCATTCTGGGCAATGCGGTGACCAAGGCGCATCCCGAGGGCCTGCCCGCCGGCTCCATCACCATCGATTGCGATGGTTCGGCCGGTCAGAGCTTTGGCGCCTTCCTGCCGCGCGGCATTACGCTCAACGTGTGCGGCGACGCCAACGACTACTTTGGCAAAGGCCTTTCGGGCGGCGAGGTGTCGGTGCGCCCCAACCCGCATGCGACCTATAAGTTCGACGAAAACATCATCGTGGGCAACGTTGCGTTCTTTGGCGCCACGAGCGGCCGTGGCTTCATCAACGGCCTGGCCGGCCAGCGCTTTGGCGTACGCAACTCCGGTGCCACCGTGGTGGTCGAGGGCTGCGGCAACCATGGCTGCGAGTACATGACGGGCGGTCTGGCGCTTATCCTGGGTGAGGTCGGGCAGAACTTCGCCGCCGGTATGACGGGCGGCGTGGCCTATGTCTTTGACCAGTACGGCACGCTCGATGCCCGCGTGAACCACGAGAGCGTTGAGCTCAAGGCCCCGACGGCCGGCGAGCTGGCACAGATTCGCGAGCTCATCCAAGAGCACGTGGACGCGACGCAGAGCCCGCGCGGCATCAAGCTGCTCTACAGCTTTGAGACGATGAGCAAGCACTTCGTGAAGGTCATTCCGACCGAGTACGAGCGTGTGCTGGCGATTGTCGCC
>UQTN01000014.1 GCA_900543945.1 uncultured Collinsella sp.
ATGAGCTTGGCACCGTAGGCGGGAACCTTGACGTCGATGGGCATGCCGTACAGGTCACCCGGACGCACAAAGGCGATAACCGTCATGATGCGCGCCATGGCCTCGGGCGATTCGGAAAGGTCACGCTCAAACCAGCGCTGAATCATGCCGACCTCGGCACTCACGACGTAGGTGACGTAGTAGTCAAAGAACGTGCCCAGCGCCAGGCCCAAAATGCCCGTCTGCGCACGCGGCACCACAGCCTCACGCGCAGTGTCGATAATCCTTTTAATGAAGGCCTGGTCGCCGCCCGGCCCCAGCAGCGCACCGATTAAGTCGCGGTTGGCCGCAAGATAACGCAGCAGCTCAACCGAACCGGGCGCCGGCTCGAGCTTATCGATATTGCGATAGAGATCAGGCAGCTGAGCTGCGGTAATGAGCTCAATGCGCTCACGGATCTCGGCCAGCAAGCCGTCCTCGATTTGATTGATAAAGTCGGGGATATCGCGGTAGTGCGAATAGAACGTGCGACGCGTAAGGCCAGCGCGCTCGGTGAGCGACGCGACATTAATGCGCGAAAGGTCGCCGCTTTCGGCAAGCTCGTTGGCAAGTGCCTGGCGAAGGGCACGCTGCGAGCGAAGGGACCGGCGATCGCATTTCTCGAGCTGGGACAAGCGTCCTCCTTGTTACTCAGCCTGTGCGCTATTGCACAGTGCGAGTATTATTGCACACCGTGTGCATCAACACGTAAAGGCAATATTTAGATTGTGGCAAAAGCGCAGTCCCTTGGTCACATTATTCGATGACGGTGCGGGAGTTTTGCTTGCGCATGGTGGCGAGCATGTGCTTGGGAACGGCGTGGGTCATGCAGCTGCCGATAGTCGCGCCTGCGGCGGCCTTGGCTGCATCGCTGCCGTTTTTGGTCGCATAACTGTGGCGGAAGCGTTTGAGCATGGCAATGTCGTTGCCGCCGTCGCCGTAGACCGCCACCTCGTCCTCGGCAATGCCGTAGTAACCCGCCAGCCAGGCAACACTCTCGCCCTTGTTGCACGCCACGTCCGTGATCTCGAACATCACCGGATCGAACGGCGCGTTGACCACGCGGTCCGATCGTTCGGCCAAATATGCCTTAAGGTCGCGCTCCAGCTCGGGCGAGGTCACGCGACAATTGATCTTGCATACATCGTGACGCAAGATATCGCCGATCGACTGGTCGAAATACTGTTCCTCGTGATAGCCGCCACGCGCACGCATGCCGCGCATCACAATACGCTTGATGGGGCTGTCCTTTTTAAAGCCCGCCTGATGCATCTCGAACGAACCGCTCGAGAACATGCCATCGGGCGTGGAGCAATCAAAGCAGATATCCGGGAACGCCTTGAGCAGCTCCTCGGTAACCTGCGGGTCGATGGTCCAGGTTTTGAGCACCTCGCCATGACTGTCGCGCACGATGGAGCCGTTAGAGCAGCAGGCATCGATCGCCAGCCCCGTAAAGCCATGCTCGCCGATTGGCAACGTCGAGCGCCCGGTCGCGGGAACCACATGCAAGTCAGCCTCGGTCAGCTCGCGGATGGCACGGCGGATGGTCCCATCCGCCTCGTGCAGGGCGTTCAGCAGCGTTCCGTCTAAGTCACTCGCAAACATCTTGATCATGGGCGTGCCTCTCCTTCGTCTGCACGATATTGTAGACGAGAACGGGCGCGCCCCAAGAGAGGCACGCCCGTCGGGCGAAAGATTGTCCTACACCGCGGCAGGGCCATGTTCGCCGGTACGGATGCGGATAACTTCCTCGACCGGCTCGACCCAAATCTTGCCGTCTCCGACGGCACCGGTGCGAGCAGCGTTGCAGATGATCTCGACAATGCCGTCGACATGTTCATCGGCGCAGATGAGGATGAACTGCACCTTAGGGATCGTGTTGACAAGCAACTCGTTGCCGCGCACGTATTCCTTCCAGCCATGTTGCGCGCCGCAGCCCTGCACCTGGTTGATAGTCATACCGCGAACATCAGCAGCAAACAGCGCATCTTTAAGAACCTCAAGCTTCTCGGCACGAACAATCGCCGTAATCTTCTTCATAGTGAATTCCTCTCTTCAATAAAGAAATGAACCGCCCATTCATGTGGCACGGGTTTTCCAGGTGCCCGAGATTGCCCCGAAAGAGGAGCGCCGCGTACTTCGGTACGCAAGCGACGGTTTGAGGGGCAAGGTCGGGTGCCCGGGAAAGCCGTGCCGCTAATCGAGTCCCGAGAAAGAAGGATATGCGCTCTCGCCGTGCTGACTCGCATCCAAGCCCAGCGCCTCGTCGGCCTCGTCCACGCGCAGGCTGCCGTGGAACAGCGCCTTGACCACCGCGGCGATCACCAAGTCGAGCACCAACACAATGGCGACCGTCACCACAATGCCCAAAATCTGCGAGATGAGCAGCGACACGTCGCCCGTGTAGAACAGGCCGCCCTTATCGGTCCACGAAAGCTCCGGCACGCAGAACAGACCCGTGAGCACGCCGCCCAAGATGCCGCCGATACCGTGGCAACCGAACGCGTCGAGCGCATCGTCGTAGCCAAACTTGGTCTTAAGATGGCTGATAGCCAGGTAGCAGACAGGCGATACGATCAAGCCCATGACCAGCGCCGCCCACGGCTCGACAAAGCCTGCGCCGGGCGTAACCACCACCAGGCCCGCAACCAGACCGGTGCTGGCACCCACCAGCGTGGGGCGACCGGTGTGCACGCGCTCGACGGCAAGCCACGAGACCATGCCCGCCGCGCTGGCCGTCACGGTGTTGAGGATGGCGAGCGCCGCCACGGCGTCGGCCTTAAACTCGCTGCCGCCGTTAAAGCCAAACCAGCCAAACCAAAGCAGGCCGGCGCCCAGCGCCACAAACGGCACGTTATGCGGACGATAGCTCACCATGCCAAAGCCGCGACGACGGCCGAGCATTAAGCAGAGGATCAGGCCGGTAAGACCAGACGAAATGTGCACCACGTCGCCGCCAGCAAAGTCGAGTGCGCCGATGATGTCGCCGATAAAGGAGCCATCGCCGCCCCAAACCATGTGGGCGAGCGGCGCATAGACCACGAGTAGCCAAATGCCCAGGAAGGCCGTCATGGCACCGAACTTAACGCGACCGGCCAGGCTGCCCGTGACGATAGCGGCCGTGATCATGGCAAACGCCATCTGGAAGGCGATGTTGATGATCTGAGGGTAGACGGCACCGTCCGCGGCATTGCCCTCGGCCGCCTGCAGCACCTGGTGGAGCACCGGCAGGCACAGCAGCTGGTCAAGGCCTCCAATAAACGGACTGGAGCCGTCGCCGCCGTAGGCCAGCGACCAGCCAGCAACAATCCACAGCACACCAACCAGGCCAATGGCGCCAAAGCACATAAGCATGGTGTTGATGACATTTTTGCGCCTGGACAGGCCGCCATAGAAAAACGCCAGGCCCGGTGTCATTAAAAACACGAGCATGGTGCAGATGAGCATAAACGTTGTCGATCCCGTATCGTACATTCGCTCCCCCTTGGTCGCATGGACGTTGTCGGCGCCCATAATGCGGCCGAGGGGCAACTGGTGTAGACCAGATACGGCGTTGTTAAACGCTGCGTTGTCGAATGGAAACGGTGCCGCAATCTTGGAAACGGCGCGGCAACGGGCGCGAAACGAACGGGAAACGGGCGAACGAGAAGGGCGCGCTTGGCCCCGTCCCGGCTAGCGCCGGAACAGCTCGCGGGCTCGGTCGCGGAGGTCGGTAGCTCGGATGACGCCCTCGTAGCGATTGATGTGCAGACGCGGGAAGGCGTTAAAGAAGCGTAGGTCGCGGCGGCTGAGCGACACGCTCGGCACCGGACGGCTCATGCGCTTGCCGGCAAGGCGACGACTGAGCGACGGACGCGGCATGCTCGGCGCGGCATCGGCCACGCGGCGGGCAGCGAGCGCCAGGCCGCGAGCACCATCCGAGATAAATGTCGGCATCGAAGCCTTCTCGCGCAGGGCATCGAGCGCCGCGTCGCCCAGCTCGGCCAGCCACGCGTTAACGGCGCGACCGCGGATATGCGTCTGCGCCACCGAATCGATCGCCGAATCGGGAATACGTTCGAGCATAGAGTCGGAGGCATCGGCAAGCGACTCATTGATGCGGTCGGCAAGGTCGGCACGCACACGCTCCAGCTCATCGGACAGGCGGCGCCAGCTGGCCAACGAGCACACCGCATCGACCATCATCGCGACCGCGACGATAAAGGCGGACAGCCGCACAATCAGCACCGGCAGATGGCCAAGCAGCCCCAGCAATGCCGGCTCCACTAAACGGCAAATGCACAGCGCACCCAGGCCAAACGCGCAGGCCCAGTACAGACAGATGCGTCCATGCAAATTAAACGGCAGGTGCGAGTAATCCCAAAAGCGCGCGCCTGTTGTTTTTTCCAACAATACGCCTACGCTGTACTCAATCAAGCTGCATACGAGCGCCGCGGCAACAAACTGGCTCGAGGCATCCGGAATCCCGCGCAGCAAAAGCCAACAGGCTATGCCACCCACACCATAGATAGGGCAACACGGCCCCAGCAAAAAGCCACTGTTGGCAAATCGTCCGTGATTGAGCATGGCGCAAACCGTCGACTCCCACGCCCAGCCGCAAAACCCGTAAAAGGCAAACGAGAGCACCAGTGCCGAGAGTGGACAGGCGGCAAGCGTCGCGCCGCCAAAAGCCATATCAATCGCGGTTCCCACCGTCTACCCTCTCCTCTTTTCGCTCGATTCGCTGCTCACGTCATCGTCCGCCTCGTCCTTGCGCCGCAGACGGCCGGCGACCGTCTCACGCAGAGCGCACCATTTATCTGCCAGGCATACAATCCAAGCCTCACGACACGTCGGCGGCACCGGCACCAGCGGAAACATATGGCGCGCGATGATATTCCGCTCGCGCGACGTCAGCTCAAAATCTTCCTCCGCACGCGCCAGGGCAAAAAACGGGTGACGAAAGCCATGCAGTCGATGGCTTGGGTCGGGATCGTGCCAGTCATAGAGAAAGTAATCGTGCAGCAGGGCCCCGCGCAGCAGCGAGGCGCGGTCGACCGAAATGCCAGCACGGCCCAAGCGCTCGGCAAATGACAGACTTGCCCGCGCCACCGAGGTCACATGCGCATACACCGTCACATCGCCATGCTGGATAAACTCGCGCGTCAGGTCCAGACGGCCCGCCTGTGCCAGTTGACGGGCAGCATGGTCTACTTCGCACGCGATTTTCTCGGCACGAGCGACATCGGACATGCTGTCTCCTTCCAGCGACTCACGGCGACAAGCCACAGCCTGCACGCAATGAATAAAATCATCATGGAACTAATCAGTATGGCATCGGACAAAACGTTTTGCCCCACCAGTTGGCGAATTACCGCGCCGCCGTCACATATCAAACGCCAAAATGTGCGAGACTGTTTTGTGCAATTGTGCCGGCCGAGGGAGCGCCGGCGCTCGATTCGCATGGAGTAACCCACAACGATGCTGCTTACGCAAACGACAACGCCCGAGGACGTCAAGGCTCTCGACCGCGCCGAGCTTCCACTGCTCTGCGGCGAGATCCGCCACGCCATCCTCGAAAGCTCCGCCGCCGTCGGCGGACACGTTGCCCCCAACTTGGGCGTCGTTGAGCTTACGGTTGCGCTTCATCGCGTGTTTAACTCCCCCATCGACAAGATTGTCTTTGACGTTTCGCACCAGACCTACGCCCACAAGGCGCTGACTGGGCGCGCGTACACCTATATCGATCCGGCACGCTACGGCGAGGCCTCTGGCTTTGCCAATCCCGACGAGTCCGAACACGACCTGTTCGCCATGGGCCACACCTCCACATCGGTGAGCCTGGGCTGCGGCTTGGCACACGCCCGCGATCTGGCGGGCGACAGCTACAACGTCATTACCATCATTGGCGACGGTTCGCTTTCGGGCGGTCTGGCGTTTGAGGGCTTTAACAATGCCGCCGAGCTCGACAGCAACCTGATCATCATCGTCAATGACAACGACCAGTCCATCGCCGAAAACCACGGTGGCCTGTATCGCAATCTGGCCGAGCTGCGCGCCAGCAACGGCACCTGCGAGCGCAACGTTTTCCGCGCGATGGGGCTCGACTACCGCTATCTGGACGCCGGTAACGATGTGTTGGCCCTGGTCGACGCGTTGCAGGAGCTGCGCGATATCGATCATCCCATCGTGCTGCACGTCTCCACCGCAAAGGGCAAGGGCTTTGAGCCAGCCCAGAGCGACCCCGAGCGCTGGCATCATGTGGGTCCGTTTGACATGGCGACTGGGCGCAAGCTCTGCCCGGGCCATCCGAGCGAGCCTGCGCCGCGCACCTATGCCGACATTACGGGCGAGGCGCTCAGCGCCGCCATCGAGCGCGATCCGCAGGTCGTGGGCATCACGGCCGCCACGCCCTACATCATGGGCTTTACACCCGAGCTTCGCGCCGCGGCAGGCAAGCAGTTTGTCGACGTGGGCATTGCCGAGGAGCACGCCGTGACCTTTGCCACCGCACTCGCCCGCTCGGGTGCCAAGCCGGTCTTTGGCGTGTACGGTACGTTCTTGCAGCGTGCCTACGACGAACTGTGGCACGACCTGTGCCTCAACGACGCCCCCGCGACCATCCTGGTATTTGGCGCGTCGATCTTTGGCACCACATCCGAGACGCATCTTTCGTTCTTTGATATTTCCATGCTGGGCGCTCTCCCCAATATGCGTTGCCTGGCGCCTTCCTGTATGGAGGAATACCTGTCCATGCTGAGCTGGTCGCTCGATCACCGCGAGCATCCCGTGGCGATTCGCGTGCCGGGCATTGGCCTGGTAAGCCGCCCCGATCTGGCGCCTGCCGAGGGCGACGATTACGGCGTCGCGCGCTACAACGTCGTGCGCCAGGGCCGCGACGTTGCCGTGCTCGCGCTTGGCGATTTCTTTGAGCTGGGCGAGCGCGTGGCAAACCGCTTGGCTGCCGAGTACGGCATCGAGGCCACGCTCGTCAACCCGCGCTTTGCGACCGAGCTCGACCGCGAGTTCCTCGACAGCCTTGCCGCCGAGCATCGCGTTGTCGTCACCCTCGAGGACGGCATCTTGGACGGCGGCTGGGGCGAGCGCGTGGCGTGCTACCTGGCCTGCACGCCGCTGCGCACGCGCACTTTTGGTATCGCCAAGGGATTCCCCGACCGCTACGACCCCAACGAGCTGCTCGCTCAGAACGGCATGACGGTCGAGAACATGGCCGCCGAAGCCGTAAGGCTACTGAACGAGTAAGAAAACCTCCGCAAGGAAAGCACCCCTGCGGAGGTTTATATTTTCGCGACGCGATTATCTCGATCTGTAACATCTAGGACCCGAATTCCCGTCTAACTGTTACAGATCGAGACAAGACGTCTTAGTCCCTGACCTTTGTCTCAATCTGTAACAGATAGGGACCTTTTGTCCGTCCAGATGTTACAGATTGAGACATTCGAATTCCCCTAAAGAGAAAATCTCGATCTGTAACAGGTAGAACCCATTTCCTCGTCTAACTGTTACAGATTGAGACAAAGCAGCGAGACAGGCCACCACATCTGCAAGAACCACCACAAAGGTGCCTGTCTCTTTTTGGTAGGCACAATAACCCATAAGGTAAGTATGTTTCTGAGTTATTTCGTGTTGACCCATCTGAGCGGGATAGGGTATAACTCTACTCAACCGCTAGGGATTTTATTGAGAAAGGTGTTCTACCATGAGCAAGAACCTCTCCCAGCAGGTCGTTCTCGACCGCCGCGGCTTCGTTGCCGCCAGCTTCGCAACCGTCGCCGGCCTTGGTCTTGCCGGCTGCTCTGACACCAGCGCCGAGGCCGACAAGGGCTCCGCCGCCTCCTCCAAGAGCTCCGAGGATACCGAGGCTTCCACCACGCTCGACGCTAAGGCATTCGACAAGCTCGTCGACAACGGCCCCAAGGCCGATGACGACGCCATCGCCGCCAGCGCCTGGGCGACGGCCGTCAAGGACGCCGGCGTCTTTAAGATCGGTGGCGTTCAGACCTCCACGCTCTTCTCCCTCCTCAACGAGAAGGACGGTCAGACCCGCGGTTTCGACGCCGGCATCGCGCAGCTTCTGTCCAACTACATTCTGGGCGAGAACAAGGTCGAGATCACCCAGGTGACCTCGGACACGCGCGAGTCCGTCCTGCAGAACGGCCAGGTCGACGCCGTCTTTGCCACCTACACCATCACTGACGAGCGTAAGAAGCTCGTCTCCTTTGCCGGTCCCTACTACTACACCCAGCAGGCTATCCTGGTGCTCGCCGATAACGACGACATCAAGAGCGTCGACGACCTGGCCGACAAGAACGTCGCCGTCCAGTCCGGCTCCAACGGCCCCGCCATTCTGGAGGAGTTCGCCCCCAAGGCCAGCCAGCAAGAGTTCAAGACCGACGAGGAGGCACGCCAGGCACTCCAACAGGGCCGCGTTGACGCCTACGTCATCGATAACAACATGCAGCAGAGCGCCCTGGTCCGCGAGCCCGGTAAGTACAAGATTGCCGGCAAGCCCTTCGGCAGCAAGGAGCCCTACGGCATCGGTCTGCCGCTCGATTCCGACGGCGTCGCCTTTGTCAACGACTTCCTTAAGAAGATCGAGGACGACGGCACCTGGACCGAGCTGTGGCAGATCTGCATCGGCGACCGTACGGGCGACACCAATGTTCCCGAGCTGCCCGAGATCGGCGCCTAAGCAGCGAGCCTGGTAACGGCCGCAACGAAACCATACGGAAACGCATGATTCGCTTTATTGCGCTAAACTGTTTCATCACTGAGTTGTCGGGGCTTCCGTACACACGGGAGCCCCTTTCCTTATCGGCGGGAGGTCCGCATGAGTCTCTCCGAGCTCTGGTCGCTCTATGGCCAGAACTATATCGACGCGCTGCTAGCAACCTGGGGCATGACGCTTGAGTCGTTTGCCATCGCCATGGTGCTGGCCGTCGCCGTCACCGTGATGCGCGTGTCGCCGCTCAAGCCGCTGCGCGTCTTTGGCGACCTGTATGTCCAGGTCTTCCGTAACATCCCCGGCATCGCGCTGCTCATTATCGTCGTCTACGCGCTGCCGCCGCTCAAGGTCGTCCTGCCCTACCGCACCTGCGTCATCGTTGCCACAGTGCTCTTGGGTTCTGCCTTTGGCTCCGAGAACTTTATGAGCGGCATCAACACCGTCGGTGTCGGCCAGGTGGAAGCCGCCCGCTCGCTGGGCATGAGCTTCAGCCGTATCCTCGCCAAGATCGTGATTCCGCAGGCGCTGCGCTCGAGCGTGCTGCCCATGACCAACCTCTTTATCGCCGTCATGCTCACCACCGCGCTCGGCAGTCAGGTGCCGCTGAAACCGCAGGAGCTCACCGGCGTGGTGAGCTACATCAACACGCGCTCGCTCGGCGGCGTCGCCGCGTTCTTTATCTCGGCGCTCGGCTACCTGGGCACGGCCTTTGTGGTGAGCCACATTGGCAACTATATCGATAAGAAGGTGAGGATCCTCCGATGAGCAAGCACTCCACCTCCGCGCTCACCATGCGCGATGCGCTCTACGAGGCTCCCGGCCCCAAGATGCGCGCCAAGATTCGCGTCGGCACCGCCATCTCACTTGTTGCCGTGGCCGCGCTCATCGCTCTGGTACTGCAGCGCTTTTATGTGACCGGTCAGCTTTCAGTCCACTATTGGTATTTCTTTACGCACCTCACTACCTGGAAGTTCTTACTTGCCGGTTTTGAGGGCACGGTAAAGGTCGCGCTCACCGCTGGCGCCATCGCGCTGGTACTGGGTCTGGCCCTCATGCTCGGCCGCACCAGCGACATCAAGCCGCTGCAGCTGGTCTGCCGCGTGCTCACCGATTTCTTCCGTGGCGTGCCGAGCCTACTGTTCATCTACTTCTTCTTTTTGGTGCTGCCCCAGTACAAGATCGCGCTGCCGTCGTTTTGGATGCTCACGCTTCCCGTCGCGCTCGCTGCAGCCGGTGTGCTTGCCGAGATCTTCCGCGCCGGCGTCAATGCCGTGCCGCGCGGCCAGGTCGAGGCCGCCCAGGCGCTCGGTCTCGCCAAAGCTAAAATCACCTTTAAAATCGTGCTGCCGCAGGCGATTCGCTTTATCATTCCGTCGTTGATTTCGCAGCTTGTAGTCGTCGTCAAAGACACCACCGTCGCCTACGTGGTGAGCTACCCCGACCTCATGCAAAACGCCCGCGTACTCATTACCAACTACGACGCCCTCGTGTCGGTCTATCTGGTGATCGCGGTCATCTACATCCTCATCAACGTTGCAATCAACAAGGCCGCCGTCTACGTCTCGCACAAGACCGGCGCGACCATCATTCGCTAACGATTTACCATTTCGAGTCATAAGGAGCCGAGCACCATGGCACAGAGCACTTCTTCCACCGGCAATCAGCCGCTGATTGAGCTCAAGCACGTCGATAAGCACTATGGCGATCTGCACGTCCTCAACGACATTAATCTCTCGGTCGATCGCGGCGAGGTTGTCGTCGTGATCGGCCCCTCGGGCTCGGGCAAATCGACCATGTGCCGCACCATCAACCGCTTGGAGACCATCGACTCGGGCGAGATTCTCATCGAGGGCGAGCCCCTGCCGCAGGAAGGCAAGGATCTTGCCCGCATGCGTGCCGAGCTGGGCATGGTGTTTCAGCAGTTCAACCTGTTCGCGCATATGACCGTGTTGCAGAACGTCATGCTGGGACCGGTCGATGTGCTGGGCGTCTCCAAGGACGAGGCCCGCGAGCGCGCCATGGATCTGTTGAGCCGCGTGGGCGTTGCCGAGCAGGCCGACAAGGTGCCCGCACAGCTCTCGGGCGGCCAACAGCAGCGCGTAGCCATCGCCCGCTCGCTTGCCATGCAGCCCAAGGCCATGCTCTTTGACGAGCCCACAAGCGCCCTTGACCCCGAGATGATTAACGAGGTGCTCGAGGTCATGGTCCGCCTGGCCCAGCAGGGCATGACGATGATCGTGATTACGCACGAGATGAACTTTGCCCGCCGCGTGGCCGACCGCGTCGTGTTTATGGCCGACGGCCAGATCGTAGAGACCGGCACGCCCGACGAGTTCTTCGACCATCCCCAGACCAAGCGCGCCCAAGACTTCCTCAACTCCATCAAGGGCCACTAACCCAATTGCCACGCGGGACACATTCATCTGCAGCGTTTGCCCCGCGCCGCCCTGCGCCATGTCCACCCGGATTCGAAAGCCACGCCCATGATCGGAACTCGCACTTCATCGTCATACACCCCGCACGTCGACGTCGATCCCGCCGACCGCCCGCTCATCCTCGTCGCGCCGCGCTGGGAAGAGGCGAAGCCGTTTTTAAGCGAGACGCTCTCCCCCAACGAGGAAATCGCAAGTGTCTTTGTCGATGCCATCCTTGCCGCCGGCGGCCTGCCGCTGCAGATGTCCATCACCGAGGACATTGAGGTCATCCGTCATTACGTCGATATCGCCGACGGCATCGCCATTCCCGGCGGCCCCGATGTCAATCCCAAACGTTGGGGCGATGATCGACCCTACGACCCCACCCTCTGTTGCGAGATCCGCGATAGCTTTGAGTTTAAGCTGGTCGGCGAGGTGCTCCGCGCCAAAAAGCCGCTCTTTACCACCTGCCGCGGCACGCAGTTGCTCAATGTCGCCACTGGCGGCACCCTGTGCATGGACGTGCCGAGCCTGGGCGCTCGCGAGGGCCGCACGCAGTGGCGCCATACCCACGTGCTCAACGACCCCGTGCATCCCGTCGAGGTCGTGCCGGGCTCGCTGCTGGAGCGCGCGCTTGGCGGGCACAGGCTGATCCAGACCAACTCGGCACATCACTGTTGCGTCGACCGTCTGGGTAAGAGCACGCGCTTGGTCGCCAAGGCAACTGACGGCGTTCCCGAGTGCATCGAGGTCGAAGGCCAGCCATTCTGCTTGGGCGTGCAATGGCATCCCGAGTACACGTGGAAGACGCTCGAGACCGACTTTAACCTGTGGAAGTCGTTTGTCGAGGCGGCGGCAAAGGTTAAGCAGGCCCGCTAGTTTACGAACCACACAGGCTAAAGCCTCACATACTAGGGGGGGCGGACACCAACTACGGTGCCCGCCCCCCTGTATTTGATATGCTCGGTATGTTCATCCCTCACAAACAATCAAAGAAATCTCGACCGCAATCGGTCGACGGTAAAGCAGATGGCAAAAACGCTTGCTACGTTTATGAGGCAGTCAATTAAAATCGAGGTGCATTGACCATCCCCCAACGGGGTCACGCCGCAAATCCACATGAGCATCGAGGACGGAAACGGAAGCATGGAATTGGCTCCGACCTGTATGTAGAGCGTTACGACATTGACAAGCAACAGCATGCCAATAGGACCGAAGCCGGACCCAAAATAGGAAACAACGATCACGCAAGAGACCACATATGCAAGGCAGACGGCACTCGCCAGAAGAAGTCGATAGCAAAACATATTCAGGTTGAAACACTGTTGAGCATCCAAAACGATTACACAGTTAAGACAGTACAAAACGACACTTGACAGGATAAACGCGCCCAATAGGGCGAAAGAAGACAGCACCGTTCGCGCAACGATAGCGCACGCCCGCTTCCCTCCCCGAGCCTCCGACAGCCCCCACGGTTCCTCGACAAAGCCCGAACTGACAAAGCGCGGCACAATACAAGCCGCGATGAACGGAAAGAACAATGCATGAGCCAACGGGGCTACGTTGAACAGCAGACCGCGAAAAACCTCTGCATTACCAAATAGAAGGACATCCTCCGCCGATAGCAGAAGCGTCGGGTCTGGGAAAAAGCCCAAGAAACTGTTCTCACGGAGACTACAGAACCACATCGGGAAAGAATTAAGCTGCAATACCACCATGCACGCATAAATTACCGGGATTAAGGCGTACGTCCATTTACTCACGTGCTTCAATTCTGAATGGAGGAATCTTTTAATCTGACGAGCCATTGAGCACACCCCCAGCACGAAAGCTCACGAGCGCGTAAATCAATACCGATAAACAGCTGGCTGCCACGCCATAGCCCAGAAGCGCCAGTTGCCCCATATCGCTATACCCAAGGGCACATCCGACTCCAAGGTACGGCCCAGGAAGGAAGAAGATCCATCGCAAGGATGGTATAGGTGCCTGAAGGAAGGCTCCGTAGAGCGTCAAGCTCATGACAAATCCGATTATTATTGCAGCCCCGCTCAATACAGCGCTGCCTGTAATCCGATAGATGGTCACCGTCTCCAGCGCAATCGATATCACCAATACGGTGTTGACTATCATTGCAGGCAAAAATGCAGCCAGCATGCCATGCGCGTAGCTATGCCCTCCACGTATTATGGCTATTGCAAACAGAAGAAAGCAAAGCGCACTATATGCTGCGCCAATTATTAAAGCAGACGAAAGCGCATGTGCTAGAACCCCATAAAAGCGGGTAAGACCTCTTGCTGAAGAAATTCGGCATCCCTCTTCATAGCCGCGCTCCTGTAAAAGCGCCAAACAAACGATGAGCGGAACGAACAGGGATGTACCGGCAAAAGCGCTGCGCGCAAGGGACTCATCAGGCGCAGAAGGATCGATTGCATTCCAGATGAAACCAATATCCTCCCCACAAACGCCATAGCCAGAGGCTAGCAACGTTGTTCCGTTTTTTAGAAAGACACCGAAGAGAAGGCCGAACGCCAGCATAAGCGCAAGACCAAACTTCGCCGGAAACATCCTGTGCAAACGCATCATATCTGCCTTTATGGGATGGATCGCCCGCTTCATAGCGAGACCGCCTTCATCAAGCGCCTGTAATACTCTTTTAGGGATGGCGCCTCATCCCTTATGACGTCCATCGATTCCTTTTTCAGCAGTTCGCCGTCATGAAGAAACAGGCAGCATGTTGCAACCGATGCCAGCTCATCCAAATCATGGCTAGAGATGAGCATGGTCTTATCCTGTTCTCGATTCAATCGGCCGATAAGGGCCCATATACTCTCGATGCCCAGCGGGTCCAACCCATTTGCCGGCTCATCGAAAATTAGTACGTCGGTGTCGCCCAACAAAGCCGTAGCTATATCCAGTCGCCGTTTCATTCCCAGAGAAAAACTGCTCACACTCTTTTTCTCATCGACGTCCAGCCCGACTAGGCCCAAGACGCGAGGAACCTCACGTTTCTCATCGAGCCCCCATTCCGCACATCGGATCCGAAGATTCTCAGCCGCACTGAGGGATTGGTATGCACCGCTGGAATCTGGCACGTAGCCGACACGCGCCCGCATCAAGCTCAGGTCTTTTTTCGACTTGCCTCCAAAGAGCTCCACGCTCCCCGACGATGGCTCGCAGAGGCCCAATACGATTTTAATGAGCGTGCTTTTGCCTGCCCCGTTTGCACCAACAAGGGCGCAAAGCTCAGACTGATCCACCTCGAAGGAAACGTCATGCAACACACGCCGTTTTCCATAGCGCTTCGACACCTTCGATAGCTTTATCGCTGATGCGCTCATATCGTTCCTCCTTTCTTTTATCGTAGTTACTTGTAGTTATTGTTTTTCGATAACTCGTATTTGTCAAGATAATCTAGAAGAAAGAACCCGTGTTAGACACGGGTCCCTTCACGCTGATATTTCGTTTTAGTTGTTCGCCTTAAGCTACTCGTCGCTCAAATCGACAGCAAAGACTGATGTCGGAAGCGACGCCTCATTGCCTCCGCCGTCCCGCATCTGCCTCACAACGTTTTTTGCACGCTCAACAATAAGCTCCTCAAGCTCTTTCTCGCTCACGCGCTGAATAATATCTCCCGGTTGACAATCAAGCTCATCACAGATATCGAGGAGCGTCTTTAGGCGAATAGCTTTTATCTTTCCGTTTCTAAGCTTTGAAATATTAGCCGGAGTATGCCCCGTGGCACGAATCAGATCAGCGCTGGTCTTTCCGGTCTTAAGCAGCTGTGTCTCAAGCTCAATGATGAGATAGCTCATGCTTCCTCCTACACAAGCTCGTCAGACTGCTCTTGGAGCAGCGAGGCATAACTCCAGATCGCCGAGATAAACAAGCAGACAACTGCGCCGATAAACGACCCCGCATCAAAGGTAGCGCCTTGGCAAATCTCAATAACGAAGGAATGAGGCACGATGTAAAGCTCCAGTCCGCCAATGGTGAGATTGACCGATTCATAGGCACCAACAAACGAAACCACGGCGTTAACAGCAAAGGCAAGTGCAAGAACACGGATAAGCCGCACATGCGCCTTGGTAAAGGGCGAGACGCCCCGAGAGATGTTATGGCTGATTCCGCACAGAACGACAAGCGAAACACCCACGACGAGTGCCAGGCACAGCCCGCTTGGGATAACGATGCTCCCGCCATCGAGAAGCGTCACGACACCGAAAGAATCGACAGAAACAACGTTTGCAACCGCATACCAGATCACGTAAACAGCCAACGCGGCAAAAGCGACGAGCATTCCCGCAAAAACGACCGCCATGCAAAAGCCAAGCTTCCTTACAGTCTCGCCCGCCTTGGCCATACGCTGAACGCTGTTGGACATACACTCACCCTCATCGAATCTATCGTTATTCGAATAGTTTATCGAACAACGATATGGATTGCATGCGGAAAGCCCCACCAGTGCGCATAGCCCATTCACTAATCAGAAGGGGTGAGAGTGGATTTTTGGACACGTATCGAACGAGAGTGGATAATCTCCCACTTTGAGGCCGCCACCGGGCCTAAAACGGGAGATTATCCACTCTCATAGTCATCAAGGCTCGCAAGCCCTTATTCAGCCGCCTCGCGCAGGGCCGACATCGTGGCCGCATATTGCTGCTGCAGCGCATGCATTCCCGCGCGAGCGCCGTCAACGGCATCGGCGCCGCGCAGTGCCTCGGTCACCACGACCGCTGGCTCGTACAGATTATCGAATCCCAGGTTCTGGCTCACGCCTTTGAGCGTATGCGCTGCCATAAACGCTGCCCTGGCGTCTCCTGCCGCCATGGCAGCCTCCAGCTTGTCCATGCTCTCGTCATCCAAAAACTTGAGGGCAAAGCGGGCAAGCATTTCCTCGCCCATCAGCCGAGCGCACGCATCGTCATAATTAGCGCCGATCTTCTCATACGCCTCACGCATGGAAATCATGGATTAAAAACTCCTTTGGTCAAACTAAATCGTGGGAAACGCGACGACGTCGGCGGGGCGTGCCAACGTCTCGGCAATACGGTCTTGCACCTCGAGCAGGCAGTCGAGCAACAGCGGGTTAAAGGTGCCGCACTTACCGTCCAGGATCATCTGGATTGCCTCCTTGTGCGGGATAGCGTCTTTGTATACGCGCACGCTCGTCAGCGCATCGTACACGTCGGCCACCGAAACCACCTGCGCGGCGATGGGGATATCGTCGCCCTTAAGGCCATCGGGATAACCCTTGCCGTCCCAGCGCTCGTGGTGCCAACGCGCAATCTGGTACGCATATTCCATAAGCGCATTACCGGCGTGATGGCTACCCAGCTCAAGCAGCATGTCGGCGCCGATCGTGGTATGCGTCTTCATAATCTCGAACTCATCGGGCGTAAGGCGTCCGGGCTTGTTGAGGATCGCATCGTCAATCGACATCTTGCCGATATCGTGCAGCGCCGAAGCCAGGGCAATCGTGGAGCGTTCCTCATTGTCGAGGGAGATCGTGCCGCTACGCTGGACCAGGCAGCCAAGCAGCAGCTCGGTCAGCTTTTCGATGTTCGTGACGTGCCTGCCGCTCTCGCCATTGCGCAGCTCCATGACGCCAGCCATGATGTCGATGAGCATGCGACTGTTCTTGACGCGCTCGTTGTACTGCTGGGACAGCAGGCTCGTCAGGCGGCGCTGTTTGGCGTACAGGCGGATGGTGTTGCTTACGCGGCGGCGCACGATACGGGAGTCAAACGGGCGGTTGATATAGTCCGAGGCGCCCAGCTCGTACGCGCGCAGAACCATATCATCGGAATCTTCGCTCGAAATCATGATGACAGGCAGATTGTCGATGCCCGATCGGCGTGACAGATCGGCCAGCACCTCAAAGCCGCTTATGCCCGGCATGATAATGTCCAGCAGCACGAGCGACAACTCATCGCCATAGCGGTCGACCATGTCGAGCGCCGCACGACCGTTATCGGCCTCGAGGACACAATACTCGTCCTTGAGCATCTCGTTGAGAATGACTCGGTTCATCTCGGAGTCATCGACAATAAGCACCAAAGGCTTTTCGCTTTGGAAAGCCTCGATGGAATCGGCGTCGGTCACGACCGTACCGGCTTTTGCCTTAGCGCGGCTCAATAACTGGACAGCGCGGCCAACGCCCTCATCGACCGTCTCGCCATGAATGCGAACACCACCAACACATGCCGTCAAGCTCACGTACTCATGGCCCGGAATAATCGTGGAACGAACGGCATCGGACACCTGATGCAGGCGACGGGTGAAGTCATCGGAGGGAATATTGGGCATGACAACCACAAACTTGTCGCAGCCATAGCGCACAAGCTCGTCAGTCGAACGGATTCCGCTGCGCATGGCTGTCGCCACAGCACCGAGCGCAAGGTCGCCGGCATGACGGCCACATGTATCGTTGAAGACCCTAAAATCATCAAGGTCGATCATCGCAACGCCGGCATTCATGCGGACGCTTCGGAGCTTTTCCTCGTAATATCGGCGATTGCGCACACTCGTCAGCACGTCGGTGTAGACAAGGTCCTCTTCTGCGGCCTCTTGCTCATCGATCGGACGCACCATCAGCAGGACATGAGGCTCGCCCTCGACCTTCAGAGGGCGCAGGCGAGCGCGGTACTCAGTACCATCATTGAGCAGCTGCTCCGACACCTCATCGGAGTCTGCCAAAGCCTCAAGACTCGACTGACGCAGACAAGGGCAGCGATCGCCGGCGAGCAAGCAGTTAGGCTCCCTCTTAATCTGATCGGCCGACAGCAAACGCACCACGGGGTAGGTCTTCGCGACACGGGCGACCTCAGCGGCAGCCTCCTCGTCGGTTAGATTGACCTCGTGATTATTGAGCATATGGGGCCCTTTCGATAGTTTCGCATGGTAGCGGTGGGTTCCAAATGCTACAAGGGTAACACCTTGTCGATGCAGGTAAGTACGTGAATGCTGTTACATTTTTATGAGTTGGCAGGCGGCGCGATTGAAGTCGCAGACGTGAGGTTTTGAGCACATTTGTTAACACGGCCGAAACGTTTGCGGGTGAAGCCTGCTTTGGCCATTGCGAGTGTTAGAGCCCCAGGATGCCACGGACAGCCCGGGCAGCCGCTGCCGGGCGATCGCGCAGACCGTTATGCGCACCCGGGATCGTCACGAGAGGGCAATCGAGATATTCGGCAGCCGCTCGCGTGCCAGCCTCGCGGGGCGTGCCAATCGAGAGCTCGCCCAGGAGCACGGCGGCCACCGTTTTTGACGCGCGAACGCTATTCCAATCGGGAACGCAGGTCATAGCAATCCCGTATTCGTTTGCCATGAAACTGCGGCCGTTGCGCAGGGCATGTTTGGCTTCCGCTTCGGTCGTTCCAGGAGCCTCGGGGTCCAAGTCGCCGAGGGCTCCCAAGAAAAGCCGGAGCGCCCTTGAAACCTTTCCCGCCGCAATCATATCGAGCAAAACCGGAGCTGCGCCCATACCGACGCCTTTGTCCGACACAGCCGGCTCATGCAGAATCGCACGGGCAACGAGATGGGGTTCGGTGCGAAGAAGCTCCAGCGCCACCAACGTACCGGCGCTATGCGCAAGCACATTTGCCGGAGCGCCAACGTGTTCGATCACGGCTTGCAGGTCGGCGGCCTGAGCGGCAAGATCATAGCTGCCGTCTGCCGCATCGCTGCTGCCACCGCAGCCGCGGCGGTCGTAGGCAATTACGCGGTAGTTGCGGCTGAGCTCACAAGCGATACCGTCAAAAAATGTGCCGTCGACACAAGCGCCGTGCACGCACACCAAGGCAGGAGCATCAGGCGACACATCCGGGCCGACATATTCGCGACAGGCGATCGTGGTGCCCGCATTCTCGACCGTAAAATCCATGTTGTGCCCCCGTCATCAATGCTCATCCAGTTGCACGTCAGTGCGGTTGGATAGACCCGCATTGCCTTACACCTTGTTGACAGATTAACTGTACCCGACCTGAGGCTTTTCATGGCACGGCATCATGAGCGACGTGAAAAAACGAAACTTGTAAAGCAAGAGCCCGCGCCTTGCTTTGGAGCCGATGCTATGCTTAGGCACAATTGTCTTGAGGAGCATATGCCTATGTCTACGTTTTTGAATGCCAGCCCCATCTTTGGGCCCGTTCGCAGTCGTCGCCTTGGCCTCTCGCTCGGTGTCAACATGATGCCCGCCAGCGGCAAAATCTGCACGTTCGACTGCATTTACTGCGAAAACGGCCTCAACGCCGAGCGCCCCTGCCACGAGCCGTATAACACGGCTGCCGTGGTGCTCGATGCACTCGAGGCAAAGCTGCGCGAGATGGCAGCCGAGGGCGAGCTCCCCGATGTGATCACCTTCGCAGGCAACGGCGAGCCCACCGCCGCACCGGAGTTTCCGCAGGCCATTGCCGGCGCCGTCGCGCTGCGCGACGAGCTTGCCCCAAACTCCAAGATCGCCGTGCTCTCCAACGGCACGCGCGCCGACCGCCCCGAGGTGCACGACGCGCTCATGATGGTCGACGACAACATTCTTAAGCTCGATACCGTCGATCCGGCATTTATCCAGCTGCTCGACCAGCCCGTTGGCCCCTACGATGTAGAGCACCAGATCGAGACGTTCGCAAGCTTTGACGGTCACGTTATTATCCAGACGATCTTTTTGACCGGCGAGTATCAGGGCAAGCTCATCGACAATACCGGCGAGGAGTATGTTGCCCCCTGGCTCGCGGCGCTTGAGCGCATTCGTCCGCAGGAGGCGACCATCTACACGGTGGCGCGTGAGACACCGGTCGCCGGCCTTGCCAAAGCAGTGCCCGAGGTACTCGACGCCATTGCCGCGCGCGTGCGCGCCCTCGGTATTCCCTGCCAGGTGAGCTACTAGCAAAACCACGCAGCAGCTAGTGCCCGCCATCCCGCCCCATCAGTTGCGGTGATATAGTTCCTATTTGTGCTGTTAAACCGCTTAAATCGGAACTATATCACCGCAACTTTTATGGCCGCGTGGGTGGGCTATACTAGCTGCGAATGAAAGGAAGTTAGCCATGTATGACAAAGGACCCGTGCCCGGCCGCAACGACGCTTGCTGGTGCGGCAGCGGCAAGAAATACAAGAAATGCCATAGCGCCTTTGATGAGCGCCTCGAGCGCTTGTGGGAAGAAGGCTGGGAGGTTCTGCCTCGCACGCTCTACAAGACTCCCGCCGATATCGAGGGCATCAAGCGCTCGGCAGCCATCAACGTGGGCGTGCTCGATTATGTGGGCGAGCATATCGCCGCAGGCATGACCACCAACCAGATCGACCAGATGATCTACGACTACACCGTCGAGCACGGTGGCACGCCGGCCGACCTCAACTACGAGGGCTACCCCAAGAGCGTGTGCACCTCGATCAATGATGTGGTCTGCCACGGCATTCCCTGCGATACGGACGTGCTGCACGAGGGCGACATCATCAACGTGGACTGTTCCACGATCCTAGACGGCTACTTTAGCGACTCGAGCCGCATGTTCTGCATCGGCGAGGTCTCGGCCGAGCGCCAGCGCCTGGTCGATGTCACCCGCGCCAGCGTGGAAGCGGGTCTGGCGGCCGTCAAGCCATGGCTGCCACTGTCCGTTATGGCCGAGGCCGTGCAAAAGACCGTCGAGGACGCCGGTTTTAGCGTGGTGCGCGAGTACGGCGGACACGGCATCGGTAAGGAGTTCCACGAAGACCCATTTGTGGGCTTTACCACCGAGGCGCCCGATGTGGATACCATCATGGCCCCGGGCATGGTCTTTACCATCGAGCCCATGGTCAACGCCGGGACGCCCGACATTAAAATTAGCAAGGGCGACGGCTGGTGCGTGCGCACCAAGGACGGCAGCGATTCGGCTCAGTGCGAGGTACAGCTCGTGGTGACCGAAGACGGCTACGAACTGCTCAGCTGGTAGCTGTAGATGCGTCGGATGCTGACGGGCACGTCCGTCTTGCATCCGGCGTTTTTGTTTGAACGTTTGCCTGATAAAACCTGCCAAAATAAACCTGTCCCTTTTTTGGCAGGTTGAGCGGAGAGGACTGCCTGTGAACATCCTGGTTTTGCTGCCCGTCAACGACCGTCATCGCGCAATTCTTGAGTCGAGCGCTCCGGGCGAGGACTTTATCTACACGAGCGCCGACGCCGCCACGCGCAAGCAGGTCGCCGATGCCGACGTGATCCTGGGCAACATCGACCCTGACATGCTCACGGCATGCGAGCATCTCCAGCTGTTGCAATTGCAGACCGCCGGCTATGACGACTACCTTGCCGCCGGCGCCATGCCAGCCGACGCCAAACTGTCTTGCTCGGTGGGCGCCTACGGCCAGGCCGTGAGCGAGCACATGTTTGCCATGGTCCTTTCCATGATGAAGCGCCTGCCCGGCTATCACGACTTGCAGCGCGAGCATCGCTGGGAGGATTTGGGGCCGGTTACCTCGCTCAAAAATGCCAACGTGCTGGTGCTGGGCGCGGGCGATATCGGCGGCCACTTTGCCACGCTCTGCCGCAGCATGGGCGCACACGTCCGCGGCATCAAGCGCCATCCGCTCGTCTACCCCATTGTGTTTGAGGACATGGACGGCATGGATGCCCTGCCCGAGCGCCTGGCCGAGGCAGACGTCGTCGCATCCTTTATGCCCAGCACACCCGAGACCCGCGGCCTGGCGAACGCCGAGTTCTTCGCCGCGATGAAGCCGGGCGCCTTCTTTGCCAACGGCGGCCGCGGCGATCTTGTGGTTGCCGACGACCTAGTTGCCGCCCTGGAATCAGGACATCTCGCCGGCGCCGCGGTCGACGTCACCGACCCCGAGCCGCTGCCCGAGACAAGCCCCCTGTGGGATGCGCCCAACATGCTCATCACGCCGCACGTCTCCGGCTGGTTCCACCTGGCAGCCACGCTCAACAACGTCGTCGACATCGCCGCGGAGAATCTGCGTCACCTGCAGGCCGGCGAGACCCTGCGCTGCTGGATCGAGCACTAAGAATTACGCCGTTTTACAAACGGCGTAATGAGCCGACGCTGCGACTAGGGAGGCCGGGGCCATCCGTCTTCTTGCTGCGGGTGCCTGGGGCGGGGTGCGGCGTGCATTTTTGGGAATATTCAGTGCCCGAGGGGGGCTGCATACCGGATTCTGGGCGAAAGGCAGGCGCCGCGGGCAGCAACCTGTGGAAAATGAGCGGTCCTCGGGGCGTTGGGGGTGCGAAATCGGGACATTCGGCGCGGTTTCGCGCGCCCGTTCTTGCGCCTGTGGGCCCCGGATGCTGAATATTCCGGAATTTGCACGGCGCCCCCAGGGGTACCTGTGGGCGGAAAGCGACCGACCCACCGAAATATGCAATCGGCGGGTCGGTTTATGCATATATCCGATTGCGGACGCGTCGGCAGCACCTCAGAACCTGAATCCCTAAACATGTCCCTTCTTGATAGGTTTTAGAGCTCCACGCTTTCGGCTCCGTTGATATGGAGGTCGCGCTCGTAGAAGGCGGTGAGAGCGCGGATGGCGTACATCACGTCGCGAACGCCGCCGGTCTCGTAGCTCGAGTGCATGGCCAATTGCGGCAGGCCCACGTCCACGGCATGCATGCTCGCCTGCATATTGGACAGATTGCCAAGGGTAGAGCCGCCGGCCATATCGCTCTTGTTGGCAAAGGCCTGCGTGGGCACGTCGGCGTCATCGCAGATGGCCTGGAACACTGCGCGGCTAAAGGCATCGGTGCAGTAGTGCTGGTTGGCGGCCTCCTTGATGACGATGCCGCCGTTGAGCACCACCTGGTTGCGGGCATCGCACTTCTCGGCATGGTTGGGATGCACGGCATGCGCGTTGTCGCAGCTCACAAGCATCGAGGCGGCAAGTGTACGATGGTACGACTCGTCATCGAAGCCGAGCGACCCGTTGATGCGGCGCAGCGCGTCGGCCAAAAACGTCGACATGGCGCCCTGCTTGGTCTCGGAGCCAACCTCCTCGTTATCGAAGCAGCAGAAGACCGAAACGTCGTGCGCGTTCTCGGCACCCAAAAATGCCTGCAGCGAGGTGTAGGCGCAGGCCAGGTCGTCAAGTTTGGGCGTCGAGATAAACTCGTCGGCCCAGCCCCAAATGCGCGCATCCTGACGATTGACCAGGAACAGATCGCGGCCCAGGATCTGCTCGGGCTCAACATCCAGTTCGTCAGCGATCAGGGCATCGAAGTCACCCTGCTTAAGCTCGCCGGCGCTGATGAGCGGGCACAGGTCAACGGCTCGGTTGGGAGCAAAGCCCTCGTTGACGCCACGGTTCATATGGATGGCAAGGCTCGGGATGATGGCGACTTCGCGCTCGGTAGCGAGCAAGCGACTCTCGATACGGTCGCCCTCGCGCACCAGCACGCGGCCCGCGAGCGCCAGCGGACGATCGAACCAGGTGTAGTCGATCATGCCGCCGTAGGCCTCGGTGTTCAGGCACAGCGTCTCGCCCGCGCCGTCGAGCTCGGGCACGGCCTTGACCTTAAACGTCGGCGAATCGCTGTGCGACGCCGCGAGCTGAAAATGATAGTCGCCGGCAACGCCGTCCTCGCCCCACGTCGCGGCCAAGTCCTCGCCCACCTTAAAGGCGATAACACTCGAGGTGTTGCGCTGCGTGTAATAGCGACCGCCCGGTTCGATATCCCACGCCGCATTCTCGGGCAGGTAGGTAAAGCCCGCCTCGTCGAGCTCGGCCATAATGGTCGCCGCCGTATGGAACATGCTGGGACATGCCTCGATAAAGTCGATGAGGTCGTTTGCGGCCTCGATATCGTCTGCCGTCACATGCGCGCGCTCGGGCGTTTCCTGATCCGTCATGTTCTCCCCTTTCGCTGGGCTGATGATCCCCTCCAGCATACCCCGCCACGCTAGTGCCGCACTCTTCATTCCGTGCTTAATTCCGCGCCGCTCACCAAGTTGAGCCATCATGCCCGCGCTCCTTTTGCGACAATTGCGCTAACAGGACGAGAGGAGCCGTCATGAAGCCACGTAACATTGCCATCGCCTGCGGTGTCGCGGGAGCCGCCGTCGGCCTTGCCGCTGCCACCGGCATCGTTTACCGCAAGCAAATCAAGTCCGTCGCGTCGCTCAAACGCTTGACCGACTATGCGGATGGCTATGACCTGTACGCAATCGACATCGATTACGACTACGACCTCGAACGCATCATCGCCGTCGATGTGCGCGACGATCAGGCCTACATCGATGCTGTGGTGGCGCAGGTGTTGCCCGGCGTGCCGGCACATGTCCAGGCGCCCCAGTTTGCCTGCAGCGCTTTTGTCGCCGTAGATGCCGAAGGCCGTGTGCGCACCGGTCGCAATTACGACTTTAAGGACGACACCTCGGCGCTGCTGGTGCGCAATCACCCGCGCGATGGCTATGCCTCCATCGGGTTTGCTGCCCTTAACAACCTAGGCGCCAACACTCCACTTGGCTCCGTCGCCGGACGCGCCGCGGCGTTGATGGGCCCGTTTGCCCAGCTCGACGGTGTTAACGAATGCGGCGTGTCCATTGCCGTACTCACTCTGGATTCCAAGCCCTGTGACCAGGACACGCAGCGCCCCGTCATCAATACCTCGCTCGCCATCCGCTTGGTGCTCGACCGTGCCACCACCACGCAAGAAGCTGTCGACCTGCTTTCCGCCTACGACATGCACGCCATGGCAGGACGCGATTACCACTTCTTTATCAACGACGCCGCCGGTGACGCGCGCGTAGTAGAGTGGGATCCGCGCGATCCGGACCGCGCTTTCAAAGCGACTCCTGTACGCCAGGTTACGAACTTCTACGCCTGCTATGGCGACGAAGTGCTGCCCAACCAAAAGAATGGCGAGCTGGGCCATGGTAAAGAGCGCGCTGTCGCAATCGCCGATGTCCTCGACGCCCATGCCGGCGCCCAAGACGAGGCAGTCGCTTGGAAGGCCCTACGCGCTGCAGCGCAAGAGCCCAATCCGGAAGACATCACCAGCAACACGCAGTGGTCGGTCGTCTTTGACAACACCGAGCCCGCTGCCGCCATCACGCTGCGCCGCCATTGGGGCGACGTCGACGCCTTCGCGCTGTAAGGAGCCAGGCCCGTTGTCCTTACGCTCGCCTGACGCTGCTTACATTTCTATACATTTGAGCTAACACGTTTTACCCCTGTATCAACAGTGTGCGGGGGTAAACTTATGCGCATGTTATAACTTGCCCGGAAGGATTCATCATGCTCAGGATCGGTCTTCTTACTAGTGGCGGCGACTGCCAGGCGCTCAACGCCACCATGCGCGGCATTGTCAAAACGCTCATGACCAATAGCGAAGAGCCTATCGAGAACGGCTACCAGGGCCTTATCTACAGCAGGTTCCGCGTCATGACGCCCGCCGATTTTAGCGGCATCCTCACCCGCGGCGGCACCATCCTGGGCACGAGCCGTACGCCGTTCAAGCGCCTGGATACTCCCGAGGCCGACGGCGTCGAGAAGGTGCCCGCGATGGTCCACACTTATCACAAGTTGCAGCTCGACTGCCTGTTTATACTGGGCGGCAACGGCTCCACCAAGACCGCCAACCGCCTGCGCGAAGAGGGCCTCAACGTTATCGCCCTGCCCAAGACCATCGATAACGACACCTGGGGCACCGAGTTGACGTTTGGCTTTACGAGCGCCATCGACGTCGCCACCAAGTGCATCGACGACATTCACACCACCGCTTCGAGCCACGGCCGCGTGTTCGTCATCGAGATCATGGGCCACAAGGTTGGCTGGATCCCGCTGTACGCCGGCGTCGCGGGCGGCGCGGATGTCATCCTGATTCCCGAGATTCCCTACGACATGGATAACGTCATCAAGACCATTGAACATCGCATGGAGACCGGCAGCCGCTTTACCATCGTGGCCGTCGCCGAGGGCGCTATCTCCAAGGAGGACGCGGCGCTGTCCAAGAAGGAATACAAGAAGAAGCTTGCCGAGCGCACGAGCCCGTCGATCGTCTACGACATCGCCAAGGAGATTGAGGCCAAGACCGGTCGCGAGACCCGCGTCGCCATCCCCGGCCACACGCAGCGCGGCGGCCAGCCCGATGCCCAGGATCGCATCTTTGCGACCCAGTGCGGCGTCGAGGCCGCGCTTGGCTGCCTGCGCGGCGAGTTTGGCTACATGATCGCCCTGCGTGACGGCAAGATGTGCCACATGCCGCTCGAGGAGGTCGCCGGCAAGCTCAAGCATGTCAACCCCCAGAGCGATCTGGTACGCGAGGCCAAGGCGTTGGGCATCAGCTTCGGCGACGAATAGCCTCGGCTGGAATCCACCCCATCGGGCCCTCCGACCCCGCCCGACGTATTTC
>UQTN01000015.1 GCA_900543945.1 uncultured Collinsella sp.
ATTATTTTCCGGTTCGACGAACAGCCGATCGTGTCAAATTTGGTCTAACAGAGCCAAATTATTTAAATGAACTTGAACCGGTCGAAGGCTACTTCTTCCGCGAGTTTTCTCCTTCAGGGCTTCCTGCAAATGGATGTCCAAGTAGGAAGTACTTTACATCGGATAACGCTGCAAAAATCGATGCAATTAGACTTAAGATAAACGAATGGCGCGATGAGGGTAGGATTTGCCAAATGGAGGAGGCGCTTTTGCGTCACACTCTGATTATGGCAGTCAACGAAGTGGCAAATATATCTGGAACCTATGGCTATTTCCTGGCAAATTTTACCGCAAGTGCGAAAAATGCCATCCATCTAGCTCCGGTATCCATTAATACTGGAAGAATTGATAATGTGGTTCTTCAGGGCAGGGCAGAAGACCTTGCTGCTGGGGTTACTGCAGACCTTTGCTATCTGGACCCTCCTTATATCAAACGCCAATATGCAGCGAATTATCATATTCTTGAAACGGTCGCACGTGGTGACGAGCCTGTTGCTGCTGGCAAGAGTGGGTTACGTCCTTGGCGCGATCAGTACTCTGATCTTTGTACAAAAACTAAATCAAAAGATTCCTTCGCTAAGATTATTGAGGATATCCATTGCCCTGTTTGTTTGATTAGCTATAGCGAAGATGGACTCTTTCCTGTCGAGGATCTTTGCGACGTATTTTCTGCTTACGGAAAAATTGAGGTTAAAGAAATTGCATACAAACGTTTTAGGTCAAATTGCAGTTCGTTGGCAAATGAAATAAAGGAGTTCATAATAGTGCTGGAAAAATGGTAAGCACCGATTGAACGAGGCGGTCGAATGTTATTTGTGGATGAGATTATGTACCGTCACCTGACTGCCGCTGACTTTCGCAATATCGAAGGTATTAAAAAGCCTGATGGAGGCGGTGGCCAGACTTATATCGACCTTTCCGGTATTGACCCAAATGAGGCCGTGGAGTTTTTCAAATACTGCCAGATTGACGAAGACAACCTGAAGGCAAAGGAGATTGAAGAGGGTACGCCCCCTTACAGAGTCGACCTTATACAGACGGGCGGCGTCGATTGCGAATATAACATGCAGGTCTATAAGCGAAGACCTAAAAACTATACGATTCGCGACCAGTTCAATAATCGTTTCCCGGGGTGGTCTGTACGAGCCGGTTTTCCTACTATAGTCGGAGAGGGAAAACCATTTTGTGCTGGTGGTTCATATGATAATGACGAAACCGACCCATACGTCCAGCCCATCATTGCACATCTGACGATTTATATTGTTAGAACCATTAACCGGTTATATTTTGCTGACTACCTCTCTGATGCTGAAATCCCAAAAGCCTGGCCTCTTGGTTTTGGTCTCGAAAAGCTCTTAAAAGCAAGCGAAAATGAAAAAGCAGCCGGAATTATCAAGCCCCGTGGGCTCATAGAATTTGTCAATCGTCGAGAAAGCGTGAGTGCCAAATGACGTTTAGGAGTACCGACGCTACAAGATATAACAAAAGCGATTTTCTTGAAGAAGTCTATATGGACGAAGCGTCTTACGATGCAATCGTCTCGTTGCTTAAGAGAAAAAAGAATATCATTCTCCAGGGTGCGCCGGGTACGGGGAAAACCTTTGCTGCTACACGATTGGCATATTCGCTCATGGGCGCTACCGATAATACGTGTATAGAGAAGGTTCAATTTCATCAAGGATCTTCTTATGAGGATTATATAGTCGGTTTTAAACCTACGGCTGATGGGCTTTTCGCTGCTCAGGAGGGTTTGTTTACCAAGTTTTTTCGTCGAGCGTCAGATAGAAGCCATCGGTTTGAAAATTATTACCTCATAATCGACGAAATTAATAGAGCAAATCTTTCAAAAGTATTTGGAGAACTGCTCATGTTAATTGAAGCTGACCATCGTGGTGAGTCATTGGTGGTTCCGGGATTGCCAGAACCGTTAACGGTTCCGAAGAATCTATTTATAATTGGCATGATGAATACCGCCGATCGCGGTCTCGCGCTGGTTGATTATGCGCTTCGAAGGAGATTCGCGTTTTACTCTATGAGTCCGGCGCTCAATCAGCGCTCATTTATAGACTATATTGATTCATTGGGTAACGATAGACTAACCTCGCTCGTCGATGCTGTTCGTCGATTAAATGATGTCATTTCGCATGACTCTTCGCTTGGGGAGGGTTTTTGTATCGGGCATAGCTATTTTTGTTTCGATTCTGCCCCTACGGATATTGAGGTCAAGTCTATCGTTGACTATGAACTGCGGCCTCTTCTTCAAGAGTATTGGTTTGATTCGTCCGATAAGGAAATCTTAGATGAACAGGTTCTCTTTTGTATGAGGCTATAGATTAGGATGTCCAATACGGCTGCGAACAACGTCGCAATCCGTAACATTTTATATATGATTGCGTATGCGACTGGTATTTCCGGTAGTGATGCGGAAGCGGTGTTCGCGGACACCTTGAAGGCAGTCGGCAAAGAGCCGTTCGATGGACTCGGTGAGCTTTTTGCAATTATCTTGAATGATGCTGTAAAAAGAGAGTATTTGCGAGGGCTTGAGCGTGTCTATTCGCCTCATGAAGAGCCTCTTGCAGTCCTGAGAGGTCGGCCGCTGATTCAGAAAAGCATCGCTTTAAAAGCTCGGGGGACAATGCGTTTGCAGTGTCTATATGACAGCTTCACAGCCAATACCTATATGAATCAAATTGTTAAAACTGCAATAATTCAATTAATCCGCAGCCATGATGTTTCTCCGCGAACGCGAAAGGGACTCAGGGCAAGCGCACTATACCTATCTACTGTCGATTCACTCGAGGCTAATTCGATTGATTGGAGACTGGTTAGGTACAACAAACTCAATCAGAGTTATCGATTCTTGATGGCGGTTTGCCGGATGGTTTTGGAGAAGAGCATTCCTGTTCATGATGAAAACGGTAATGCGGAATTTTCGTCTATGTTGAGCAGCCAGAGGCTCTCTTCTCTATTTGAGAAGTTTATACGTGAATATTATCGCAGACATTTTCCGCGGTTAATGCCTGCTGCGCCTATCGTTGACTATGGTATTGGCGTAAGGTCTCAATACCTACCAAGGTTGCGCACGGATGTCGTGCTAACAGGGCCTAGCTATAAACTAGTGATAGATGCTAAGTGCTATGGAACAATTCTTGGAACACACTGCGAGAAAAAGATACTGAGTCCTGAACATAGAAATCAGATATTTAGTTATGTTATGCATTGTGCGCAGCGAAACGCGAGCGTATCCGGAATGCTGCTCTATGCCCAAACGTCTATGGAGGGTCCGCTGGATGAATGCTGGTATGAACTTGGCCACTGGTTCTACCTTAAAACTCTTGATTTGAATAAACCATTCGAGAATATTGCTGAACAACTCAATGAAATTGGCGACCGTATGATGTCGGGCCTATTTGTGCATTCCAAAGACGTCTCGGAACGGGAATTGCTTGAAGCCGAAAAGGGGCAGATAGACTAAGTAATTTGGGTGTTGATCCGTTTGGATACTGCAGAATACCGTGAAAGTCGCCGTTGCTGTTGCTCCAGCGTATGAGACCTATGCGCTCATCGGTTCTGTTTTATTACTAGCGGTCTGCCCTTCGGCGCTTCCGCATGCAGCCCTTGCACATGTCGACCGGTTCAGTTCTGCTTTTCCGGGCCATATCCCTTTGTATACACGGTAAAGCTAAGGTCTTCAATCGTTCCGGTGCTGTAGATGCATGCGTCGGGCGTGCTCCATGTGTCTTGGACGGTCGGGTCAGTCCAGACATATTCGGGCCCATCGATTCCAAGCAATGGGATGGGCCTCGCCACGTGGTCGGCGTTATTTATCTGTACAATGATCTCCAACAACATGTGCAGTTTTACATGCCATGAGCTGTATGGATGCTCACCTGGCCCCTTGTAATCCAGTGTGCACTTTGAGTGTGGGCTTTCGGCGAGCTGGCTTAAACATTCAAAAAGCGTTGGGTACTCGGCTCCAGGAAACTCGACTTGTACATACCGATTGCCATCGCGGACAAATCCGTACCACAGCACGGGGTATGGATACTCGAGCCTATCCGGCCGCTTGATTTTCGCTCTACAATTGGGCTGGTTGACGATAGACAGCCACGTCCTATAGAGTTCATCGGAAATGAGGTCGTTCGCTTGGTATGCTGGGCCAAGACCATCGAGGACAAAGCTGCCGAGGCGCTCAAAATAGTGGGCACAATCCGTTAGGCCCTTTTCATATGCCGTTTCGGTCTTTCTCTGCATATTGAGCGCGACATCGCGGGGCGATTTGCGACCAAGATGTTTTTTGGCGTTATATCGCGGGTTGCAGTAGAGCTTGGTTGCCGCGTTATATCGATCGCAGTACTTGCTGTTAGGACCGGTCGGAAAAAAGAGCGAACCGCAGGTTTGGCATGATATCGGCATAATGCCGCACAGCAGCAGCTCGTGAAGGATGCGGGCATAAAGGCTTGCAAAGGACCATTCCTCTTCGGTGAAGTAGAGCTCTCCTGCCTTTGAAATAACGGCTTGAAGCCCAACGAGCCTATTGAGGTTTTCCTGGTCGTTAAGCTCTGCATGCGTATGGAAGTCTCCATTTGCGAAGATCTGGTTCTCGCGCATAGCTTCGAGATAGTTTTTACGAAACGCCTGCATAAAGGGGGCGCTGTTCATGCGCTTTATTCCATTCAAATGCTCTTCGAGCTTTTGAGCCGTTTCGTTTCCGGGCAAGTGTTTTTTGGCTGCGTATACAAAAGCTTCGCCAAAGCGGATGATTGCCGGCAGCTGCTCATCGAATAATCGAAATTGTCGCGGGTCGCTTGTTTTGATGGCGGCTGGGAAAAACTCTTCGTTTTGCGCGAGCAGGCTAGGTGCCTCGGTGTTTTTAAGCAGCGGGGTAAGCTCCAGACATTCCTGATAAAAAACAATGAGAAGCGCTCGAAAGAGATCGATATTGGTGCAGACGCAAGCTGTTTCTATCTGAGATTTCGCCTTGGGAAAGTTGCGTATAGGATTGTCGCGGTCATACGGCACCGGTGCTGTTAGATCGGTCTCGCCGTTGGTAGCGTTAATGCTCATGTCGTTCGACTCGAGCTGCAGATAGGAGCTGAAGAGGGACGCCATTTCTTGCTTGTTGAGTTGGCCCGATGTTGTAATCACTGCGCGGTACAGGCGGTTGATCTCGTCGCACTCAATAGCGTTGTTGTTCATCCAGCAGCTGTAATAGCGATAGTCGGGAATCGCCGTGATGTTCATGACACACTGTCTACAGACATTTTCAAGGAGATATCTGGCCATGCCGGAAATCTCTCCGTGTGCATGGCTTGTAATGGCTTTGTCGAATATCGGAGCAAAGAAATCGAGGTCGCGTTCCTTTTGTTTTTGAAGGTTGATGGCGATTTCAGCTTCGTTCAATTCTGCTTGGGTGGGCTCTTGGTCGGGATCGTCTGGATCGAGCCAGTCGTCATGGTCTGGCTCGGCTGCGCAGTCCATCGAGGTGTGTTGCGCAGGGTGAGGAGCAGCAGGGGGCTGGCGCATGGCGTTCTGCAGGTCGATATAAAAGCGACGGTTTGCTCGTTCACGAAAATGGGACGCAATCTCGTTGAAAAGCGAGGTTAAGTCGACGCGCAATAGGTCGTTGGCTATGGAGACGAGACTCCATGCGCTTGCATTGCCGGATGTGTTTCCGTCGCCGGCACAATCAATCTCCGGCGTCCTGTTAAGAAGTAGCATACGGGGATTGACAGGGGAGCGAAGAAAGCCAGCCTCAAAACCCCAGTTAAATGCTTCTTTTTCGGACTTAAGCATTGATGCTCCAAACAGCCAAAATTTAAAACGCGATAAAAGTCATATTACGCGGCTGTTTGCGGCTGTTCAATGGAGTCAAGCGAAAAGGGTTAAAACCAGGGAGGCCGTTATGTCCGATCGCATCAAACTCAACGAAGGAAACATTGATGTATGCGAGCGCGAGGTTATCGCTCTTCGCGAGATTATCGCCGCCGCCATGGGTCGCTTGCATCAGATGCGCAGGCAGTGCGAGCGAGGCTACGCGTCTTCGGAGGATTTCGAGAATGCGTTGGATGTTTACGGAGTGATCCGTGGGCGAGTCGATGAGCTTGACCAGCTTGGTTTCGAGTTCAGATGGTCGTCAGTTCCCGATGCAGGGATCGATGAGTGCGTCGGGCTCGAATGGATTGAGGACGACAACTCTCCACGAGATCGCGGTTTCGATATCGCTTGTTAGTGTGTCCGCACGACTTGGTATCAATGGGGGCGAACAATCTCTAATCGGAGCCGACTAGAGGCTGCATCCTAGTTGCCGGCGATTCCGGTTTGATTTCTGTTGAAAGGAAAATCATGAACACTTCTATTCAAATTTCGTCCAGCGCCGTTGAGTCTGCGCCCCGCACCGCCAGAGGCGAGGTCGTCAAACTCGTGCAGGGCGCGCTGCTCGTTGCCGTTGCCGCGGTTGCCGCTGCCGGCACCGCCTCCGTCGCCGCCCCGTTTTGCGTCTGGAAGGGCGAGGTCGCGCTGTTCCTGAACGAGTCGTTCCATGCTGCCTTCTCCATCTCCGCGATTGCGGAGTACGCGTCGGCTGTGCCCGGGTCCGATTGGGCGTCGCTGCTCGTGGCCGCGCTCATCGCGGCCTACCCTGCCTACCATGCCGCCTGGCGCGTTCGCGAGGGCCTTGGACTCAGCTGCGAGGCTCCGGTGTTCAGCGGGCGCGTGTCGCGCTCTCTCGCCGCGCTGAGCGCCTGCCTGCTGCTGGCGATGCTGTTCATGGGCTATGGAACGAGTTGGCTCATCAACGGCAGCGCGATGGGTGACCAGAGCCTTGTTGAGTCGGGGCACAATGTATGGGCCGTTTCCATCATGATCATGCTGGGCTGCGCCCTGATGTGCCTGTTCAAGTGGTTCCTTGCCAAGGGCCCCGGACGCAATTTCGGCAGCGGCTTCGCTATCGAGCTTGTCCGCCTCGCCGACGTCCTGCTGAAGCGCGCGAGCTCGAACCTGGTGTTGTGCTACGTGGCCGAACTGCTTGCCTGCCTGCTGGCACTGACCTTCATTGCCGTGGCCTATGTCGTCGTAAGCGTGGCCATCGTGCTCGCGCTCGGAGCCGTCGCCTTGGCGGTGTGCCTTGCCGGGATTCCCGTTATCCTTGCCGCCTCGTGGCGCAGGTAGCGGGGCGACCATGCAAGTTCTTGTCACGACGTGAGAAAAACATGCAAGAATCGCAAGCTCTTTTCACGCGATGAGAAAAACTTGCAGATTGGCGCGATGGTGACAACTCTCCGCGTGAGCGCGGGTTCGATATTGCTTGTTAATGTGTCCGAACGGTTGATTGGAGACAAAATGTATCCGGACTATGAGCGTAACAACTATCCCATGAGCATTACGGATGAGGATGGTCCGTTCCTGGTCATGGAGGCGGAGCTGTTTTACAACGATGAGCTGAACGATGAGTTCAAGAAGAGCAGGGCGCGCCATTACTATTCTTGCGCAAGTGCTGCTACGGCACTTTTTTACTGCAAATCGCTTGCAGACAAGGACGACAATCCCTGGTATGTAAGCTGGGAAAAGGCGGTCGAGCAGTATCCGCTGGAGAAGCGCGAGAGCGCAACGATGCTCTATTGGGTTGAGCCGACCGATCCGTTAACGGCCCTCGATGCCCGCTACCCCCAATACGACCTTGAGCCATATGTAAGTAAGGCCATCCGCGTCGCCAGTTCATATTTGGTGGAACTCGACGATAGTGCGTATTCGATTGATCAGCTGGATGTTGAGGATGTCGACAACTTGCTTACTGCTGCCTGGTTTTTGATCCAGAAACTCCAGGAGGGCGGTTGCATGCATGACCCAGATGCCCTGGATAAGATCGAAGACGCTACGTATGACGCCTATACAGCGGTCAAAAATTTGATTGAGGACGAAGAGGCGGCCAGGGCCAGTTCGAAGTCTGATGAGAATCTCTAGCCGCTGCATTGAACGGCGCGCCTGATCGGCAGGCTGTCGGCAAAAGTTCAGACAGCTTGCCGATCCCAGTCGCTACATCGTTTCCTTACTCGCGGCGTAATGTTCCGCCTGCTTAAGGGCGTCCTCGTAGGCGCGCTGCTTTGCTTCGTACTCTAGCGCGTAGCGCTCCTGCTCCGCTCGCCCGGGAACAGGCACGGTCATGCTTCGCAGGTCCATTGGGGCAAGTTGCACAAGCGCGTCTCCGTGCGAGGTGTCCGCCAGTTTCTTCTGCCCCTCATCGGACGACAGGTATGCCAGGACAAACTGGGCAAGCAGCTCGTCCTCAAAGGTAGCGCAGAACATGGCGTCGCAGGGGACAATGCTCTCAAACAAAAGACCGCGCTCCACGGGGCGCTCAGAACCGACAGAAAAGTGGCCTGGCGTGATGAGGGCAAGCTTGAATGGAGGCCCGACGCGTGATATGAGAAGGCTCGCCTCGCGGGCGTCGATCGGTTTGGCCTTCCGAAAATCTTCGTAGTCTACACGGCTTACATCGTAGATATTTGTATCGGGGACACGCTCAAGTACATCTTCTGCGGCAATGATTGCGCCATCATGAAGATGCTTTAGCGACAGGTAGTAGCAGTCGTGCTGTTGGTAACTGTCTGTCGGATCTGATTCGGGCAGTTTGGTTACAACGCTGCGGGCGGTGCCGCGGTAGATTGGCGCTAGCGACCCAAGGGGGATGAACATTCTCTCGTCGAACGATCCGCTCTTTGTATTGGGTAATAGGGGATAGATGCCGTTGCCCTGATCCTCGAGCCGATGCCAATAGACTGGATTCTTTTGATCGCCGTAGGCTCGGTCGACGGAATCGAGGAGCTGGTGCAGAATCTCATCGGTCATTTGCTTGTCGTCAAAGCTCCTGCCGTCAAAAAGGAAATACGGATCATTGGGCTCGCCGTCGCCAATAAAGAGCAGCGCGCGACCCTCGGCCTTTTTGGCAATGGTGTTGGGAAGAAGCACAATGCTCTTTAGCAGGCCGAGGTCACAAAGAAGGCGACGTCCATCTACGGCTCGCGCCAGATTGAACAGACGGTCAGAAATCTGAATGACGGCCGTAGCGTGGGGCCGTGAGCAGGCAATGGATGCCGCAAGAAAGATGTAGTACCACTCAGTGACCGAAAGCAGATCGGGGATGCCTGCGCTGCGTTGCAGCTGCTTCGAGCGCGTTCTGAGGAAATCCAGGACTCGCGCATTTGCCGCATCGATAGATGCCGGGAATTGGGATAGCGGTCGTAGCTCGGGGGGCCTGCAGTAAATGAGTGCTGATTCGTACGTGTGAGAGGCTGCGTCCTGCTCGTAGTCGTATAAAAAGATATTCTCCTCGATGGCAGTAAACGTCGACGTCGGGACTTTGACTCGGTTTTTGCAAACGCAAGCGGGCACATAATCCCATTCGTCGGTTGCTTCGTTGTAAACGCGGTCCTCAAACTCAAACGAGGCGGCCGAAGGTCGCTTGAGGTCAATCCCCAAAACAGACCACGAGGGGCCATCGACGTGCTCGCTCGAAAACTCAAAATCGCGACAGCACAGTTCAATGAGCCTTTTCGTTCTCGACGAAGGCTGATATTTCTCGACCATATGAGACACAAGATCCGATAGATATCGGCTCATATATGGCTTGAGATCTTCGTTTAAGCGAAGAGTTGCAAATTCTGCTTTAGTTTTGAGCATGCGCACCTCCTGCATATTCCCTATATTGCGCGGTTCGCTGACTGGCCCGTCGCGGCTCAATTGCCTTCAGTCTACAAGAAGAGCAGTTGCGGCGTTTTTCAGACGGGGCACTCAAATGAAAAAGAAAAAAATCGAATGGTGCGTATGAGGCCGTACGCATTGGGTAATATTTCGCTAGATACTAACACTAAGAGATTTGCATATCTCCTAGTTGTATCAAGCTACAGTGGATAAACCAACTAGTTGTTTCAGCAACGAAAGGCCAGCTAATGAACGTATACGACACGTATAGGATCGAGCCAGACGCTCTCAAGAAGCCAACAACAGTGAATATTTTCGGCATGATTCTGCAAACCCTCTTTGCGGTTGTGCTGTACGTTGTCGCCGTCGACATGATGTGCTTGCTGACGACGTGGCTCGGCGGCTTTATGTTCGAGATTGGCGAGGGCAACACGGTGATTCCGCTCCATTCGTGGCGCCTGGTGGCGTTTAGGGCGTACTGGGTTGTGCTGGGCGTGGCGGTCGTTGCGGCGCTTGCCCACAAATGGATTGTGCTGTTAACGGGAGAGCGCGAATCCGACATGTGCGAGCTGCTCGGTGCAATTGAGGGTGCGGGCGCATTTGCATCCGTCGTCTGCGCGATCGTCTGTTTGCTGGGCTGTGCCGCCGCATTTGATTGGTGGGCTGGCGTTACCGGAAAGATGGCTTCGGATTCCCGCGCCAATGATTATCTGCTTTGGGCTGTTGTCTTAACAGTCGGAACGATTGTCGAGTGGCGAATTGTCGAAGGAGTTCTCAAGGCTTTATTCCCTCATGAGTGCTTGTTCCACGGGCTTCGCTTTGCATCTGCCTGCGTGGTTACTCCTCTGCTCGCGCTTGTGCCCACAGCACTGGTCATCGTCGTGTGCGCGGTGGTGGTAGGCCTTTTTGCCGGGATTGTGTTCGCATCGCTTGCGATCCCCGTGGTTATCACGGTTATTGGCATTGCCATCGCTATGAGTCGCTAACCCACAACGCAATCCAAATATCTCGCATAAAGAAAGGAACGACCATGTCGGTATTCTCTAACGCTCAAAAGCTTCTGCTGCTTGCCGTACTTACCGCTCTTATGGCTGGTGCCCTGATGTACGAAGTGTTGCATCCCACACTGTTTCCGCTGCTCAAGCAGTGCATTTTGCAGCTGCTCTACCACATTCCGGTCTTTACCCAGCCGGGCAACGTGATCTATCTGGAGTCGGCGACATCGCTGGCACTGTAGTGGTTTAAGGGCTCGGCCCACATCGAAGGAAAGAAAACCAATATGGAAAGGAAGGCGCCCATGACTCAGAAGCAGTATCGAAACATCGATCGCTACCAGGACTTGCTCAATCGAATTGCGCCTACGCGTCTGGTGGAGCAGACGCGTCAGAGTGTTATTGGCCACGAAGGAAGCTTGGAGGCCTTTGTGACGGCGCTGAGCTTTGAGGTCAACCGCTGCGTGATGTTGGCACGCGGCGCCGACCCGCGCGACGTTCTTTCGCCCGCTGCCATTTTGGTGATGGGTTCTACCGGTACGGGAAAGACCCACACCATCAAAGCCGTGGCGGATGCCGCGGGGCTCAAGCTGTTCGTGTTCGATGTCTCCACCATGACGGGCGAGGGCTGGCGCGGTGCCAGCATGAGCAACTGCCTGTCGCAGGTCGCGGACTATCAGGCTGCCAATCCCGGCGAAATTTGCTTGGTGCTCTTTGACGAGTTTGACAAGGCGGTTCGTGCCGAGCCCGATGGGGGCGAAGTTGCATCGAGCTTTAGTCCATCGCAGTCGTTCCTTAAGCTCTTGGAAGGCGGGGAGATGCCGTTTGAATGTGATACCTCCAAGAGTGCGGCTATTAAGACGCTCAACCTCGATCAGGTTGTTTGCATTTTGGGCGGCGCCTTTATGGGCTTGGATGCTCTGGTGCGCAAGCGCCTGAGTGACAAGTCTGGCACCACGGTCGGCTTCGGATCCTCGTATGCCGCCGTGCGCACCGCCGCAAAATCGGCAAACGAGCTGCGAGACAGTGCGACCATCGAGGATGTTGAGACTTGGGGTATTATGTCCGAGCTGTGCGGGCGCATTGGCTCGGTGATTAACTTTAACGTCTTGAGCGTGGACGATCTGGTCCAGATTGCGTATGAACAGTACCTGCCCAAGTACAACAACATGATGGGAAATGGCGCCAAGATGGAGCTGATGGCAGATGCTGCTCGCCTTGCGGCGAAGCGCGCGGTTAAGGAAGGTGCCGGCGCGCGCGGCATGCTCCGTCAGCTGCGTCCCCTTATGATGTACGCCTGGAGGGACATGCGGGAAGATACCTATATTTCCCGTGCGACCTTGGTCGTGAGCGACGGGGAACTTGCGGTTGCGTACGAGGGCTCTCATGAGCCGCGGGGCTTTTTGCAGGAAGAGATGGGGGAGAATTCGCCCTTTCTGAACGGGAGGGAGATTGAAGCCCTGACGCTGGTGAACAACTGGATGGAGCATGAGGACGAGGATGAGCATAAGCCGTATCAGCCTGAGTTTGCTTGGCTGGCGGATTTGGTGGACGGCTCGGCGCTCGACAAGATCGTGCAGGGCGGCAAGGCATTCGATCTTGCTGGGGTGTTGTTGCGCGGCGTTCCGTTTGATGGGCCGGAGCGCATTGCCGCCCACGAGCTGCTTAAGGCGTGCGCCTGCTACAACGACGTGCTCTATGCCGATCAGGACAAGTATCGCAACCTTGCCCAGGTGCTTATGCTCACCAAATTGGTGTACAAAAAAACGCCCGATTGCTTGCTGAGCCCGCTCGATGTGGTTATGAACGGCACGACTACGGGCAACGGTTTTCAGGGTCTTGGCGAGTGGGTCGATGCCATGAGCAGGTCCGAAAAGCCTTCGTTGGAAAAGTGGCAGTACCTGGCGGCCGGGGAGGCCCTGCGGATTTACGACCACTTTAGCAAGCGTCCCGACCAGGTAAAGGAGCTTGCCGCCGATGTGTCCCTGATGCGTGTCGCCCTCGCGGTGATCGACGCTGAGGAGCGCGAGGCGTTGGAATGCGATCTTGAGAAGCTGCTCGCTTCGTGCGAGTAGTCGCCGACTGCTTCTCTTTCCTTTCTTTTCTCAAGCGGCATGGATGCCGCTCAACCGCCCTGCGTGAGTTTTTGTCCGCACGGGATGATATTCAACACATGCAACAACTAAATCGGAGGTTTGACCATGGCTACGTGGGAACTGAGCTGTCAATCGAATCCGTCGTCTGCGAGCGACAAGGAACTTGTCCCCTATCTTGCGCGCCAAAAGGCGATGCGCGAGTTTTTTGAGCGTGCGCTGTTTGTCCCCCAGGACCAGAACGACGCTAAGGATCAGGACAACAACGGCCTGTACTTTTTGGGTGCCACGACGGGCTCGGGCAAAAACTACACGGCCGAACAGGTCACGGCGGACCTGATCGCCGGTGGCTGGGATGAGTCGGGCTGTTTTAACAAGTGTCCCGGCCGCCGTACCTTGGTGTTTGTTGTTCCGGGTAAAGACAATCGCGACAACTATGTTGCAAGCGTGCGTGAATTGTTGGCTGGCCAGGGCATGAGTTGTGATGAAGCGGCACGCATGGTGTTCGATCTTCCGCGTGCTGGGGAGAACATCACAAACTGGATTGACACCGCGTTTGGCAAGGGCAGCATGAGGCCGCGTGACATTCCTTGCCCCTTTGGAGCGAAGGACGAGGTCGTTCTTCGCGACATTATGCACGCGTGGAACAGCGCGATGGAGATCGCTGATGATCTTTTGGGCATTTTGGACAAGAAGGAGCGTCTGGGAAGTGTCGTCGACCGCCTCACTCCAGGGCTGTGGGATAAGCTGGCGTTGGCAGACGCGAGCTTACGCCGAGCGGTGAGTCGTGGACGTCAGAGCATCACGCATGGCTTTGAGGTGATTCCCCAGATTTGGCCCTCGGCATTGCTTAACGATAAGCGCATGCCGCATGCGATCGCGTGCACGCCGCAAAAACTCGTCAATAGAATCGATACGGTGACGGGCGCGGGTGTCGTGTTCTTTAACGCAACGGTTGCCGACGAGTGCCTGTTTATCTTTGACGAGATCGACCATGCGAAGGCCGACATGCTGTCGATGCTGGCGGCGGACCATATGAAATTCCAGCCCGATGAGATGCTGCGCATCCTTGACCGTCATTTTAATGGTGGCGTGGTGGATCCTTTGCTGCTGGGAAATCGAGACCAGTGGATGGCGGTCTATACGCACGCCTCAACCTCGGACGAGCACGAGGGGTCAAATGCGGCAACGGGCAAGGTTTCGCGAGCGAGTGTCGAGGAGACTGCCGAAGAGATTGCCAAGGGCGCCCAGCGTATTCAAAAGATGATTGCTGCGTGTATTCAGGATATGGAGCTGCAGCAGCCTTTTGCCCTGTCTGACGAGGCGAAAGACGAGCAGCTTGCCGGTCGTCGCCTGTTTGGCAACGACGATGTCTCGGTGGGCGATGGCCTGTCGAAACCCTTGCGCTATGAGTTCGATGCTCGCCGCAACCGCAATATGATTACGTCATGTGGGGCGGACGAGCAGCAGACCGTTAACAAGGCGGTGCGACGTGCGCGCGGCCTCGTCAGGATGGTGGTGGGCCATCTTGCCCGCTGCGCCACGCTTATGGACAAGCTGTACTACGGCAGCATTTCGTACAAGGACGATCTTTCGCGCAAGAACATCATCGATGCTCTGGGTGTTAGGAACGAACAGACCAACGAGAAAAACTTCTGGAATTCGTTGATGCTGGCGCTGTTCTTTAAGGATCGCAAGAACGACGAGATCGATGCCGTTGACGATTCGATATACGCACGCGGTGTTAACTACCTGGTGATGGAAACGACCATCGACCATATGTTAACCACGTACCTGACCAATCATGGCATTGAGCGCATGCCCGAGGCGTATCTGGCGTCCATTGCCGCCAAGGCTCCCTGCGTATGTATGAGCGCCACCTGGAATGCGCCGACCATTAAGAACTTCGACCTGGATTATCTGGACGAAGTGCACGGCGTGGTTCGTAAAGATGCTTGGATTGGCGAGCTCAACCAGGAGATCGTGCGACAGACCAGGCTGTTCAACAAGCAGGCGGCAACGGTGTATGAAGTCGACGTCGTTTGGGTCGACGAGTCCAAGAAGCTTGCCGGCATGGCGGCCGTGGCCGGCGGCGCCTATGGCGGCGGTATCGTGTCGCCCGACGAGGTGTACGAGCGTGCGATGGAATTCTTTGACCAGATTGGCGTGAGCGAAGGGCTTGCGGTGTGCCTTCGCCGAAAGATTGCCGACAGGGTGACCACGAGCGATGCCGAAAGCATCGAGTTTGAACTAAAGCGTCTGAGCAAGACGCTCGTTGCCGTGAGCGCCTGGGCGCGTGGCGTGGCGCGCAGTGAGCAGCAGGCGGGAGCCATCTTTACGACACGACACATGGGAAACCATGGCGACTTTAATAGTTTGGCGCTGGATCTTGCCCGAGAAATCGTTGCCGAACTGGTGATTAGGAACGTTAAGCACCCCGAGGCGTCGTACGAGAAGTCGCTCGAGGAGGCCAAGGATATGGTTCCGTGCTTTAATGCCTCCGGCTGGGAGGAGGGCTGGCGCGCCGCTCAGGAACGTCTGAAGAATGGCGAGCCGACTCTGATGTTTATCAACCTTGCCGCTGGTGGCTTTTCCAAGAATCTTAAATACGAGGTGCCGGAGAGCCTGCGTGACGCGGTGCGCCAGGTCGATTGTGGTTTTGACAACGCTGAGCGACACCCCAAGATGGACCTCGATTTTTTGTACGTGGAGTCGCCTACGAGCCGTTTGACCTGGGGAGTCGATATTAGCTCAAAGAAGTTTGACCAGCAGGCACTGCTTGGCGTGGTCGAACAGGAGGAGCTCGTGGCGCGCGGCGAGATTCCGTTTATCCAGAAGCGCCATCGCGTGCGCACGGTACTGGCGGGCGTCGGTGGAAAACTGCCGGTGCGCGACACCCTCTCTTACCAGGTCGAAGGCGCTCGCATCGTGGCGCAGGCCGTGGGTCGCTTGATGCGTACGAGCGTAAAGATGCCGCACGTGCAGGTGGTGCTCGATCGCGAAATCACCGCCGATTGCGATTTTTCGTTCTTGCACGATTTGCCGATGGGCTACGAGCTGGAGCAGGTGGTTGGCGCCTGTGCGGCCGTCAACAATCACATGGCGGACAAGAAGCAGCACGCTGCCAGCAAGCAGCAGAACCTTGCTGCCTTTAGGAATAACCTGGCGAAAGAGAAGCACGAAAAGCTGGCGTGGAAGGTTACCTCGTTCGATGCGCGCGAGGAAGATCTGGCCGCTTTCGATGACGAGCGCGATTTTTATCTGCATCATTTTTGCCTGCCATGGGAGGATCTCGCGCATTATCCTGCACGCAAAAGCTCTGCGCTGCACATGCCGTTCGCTGCGAGTGGCTATGCGTATGCGCAGGGCGGAGCGTGCAAGGTGCCGCATTTTGGGTTCCCCAGCTACGACGGTGAGCCTGTCGAGCAGATTGCCGCCCGTCTGGAGGAGCGCTGTCGCTATAACGAGGGCTTTAAGGGCGCAAAGGTTCGCCAGGTAAGCCAGACGGCGGCCCGTGTGCCCGAGCTGTTGTCGATTCGGGAGGTGCGCGAGCGTTGGTCGCGCGACGGGGTGCCCGCGATGCTGCAACCGGCGGCGACGGCGCACATGACGCCCTATATGTTCCAGGCGGTGTATCTGGGAGAACTGGGAGAGTCTGCCGGTAGGGCCATCTTCGAGGCGTATTACGATGGCCGGTATTTGCTTGCGCGTGGTGACGCTGCCCATGCCGAGACGGGCGGCGATTTTGAGGTGCTCGATGCCGCCGGCAACAAGACCGGGGTGTGGATCGACTTTAAGCACTATCGCATCGGCGCCTACGAGGCCTACAGGCGCAGCGGCGGCGAGACTACGGACGCAGAGCGCTTTAAGGCAAAGGCTCAAAAAGTCGGGGCGAAGCGGCTGCTGATCGTCAATGTTTTGGCTGACGAGGCGGCGCTGGAGCTCCGCCAAAAGCCAATCGATGACGAGGGGATGGTGTTCTCCTTCCCCTATATGGCAACTGATGGAGCAATCAACCTGGAGATGATGGAGGCGATCGGCCGTGCAATCGAAGCATAACCAGCCGTGTGGTCTGGGAGACATCGCTGTGTCCGAGCTCGTATTGCAGCTCGATGCCGCGGCTGCCGAGAAGCGCTACTCGGTCTTTTGGTGCAACGTCGGCGATGCGGACAAGCATGCCGTGGCAAACTTTATGGTCGATGTGTGCCAGACAGGTAAGGTCGTCGCGCTTACGCAGCTCGAGGACAACCGCGTCTTTCTGATGGTCAAGGCGGGCGCGCAGACGGGTGACCTGAGCGCTTCGCTCGACCATGAGCAAATGGTTCCGATTAAAACTCATTGGAACGAGCTGGATGATTACATCGCATTGCGTCTGCTGTTCAACTCGTGCTCGCAATTTGAGGGGATCGAGGACGAGATTCCCAATGATACGGGGCGCTTGTATGTTGTAAGCGCCAAGGGTGCTCGCCGCGACGCCATTGAGGAAGCTGGAACGGGCCCTGCCAAGATTGAGACGGTCGAGACCGTTATCAACGAGGATTGCACCTTCGAACTTAAGATCCGAACGTTTACCAAGCGACGGGTGCTCATCGGTCGTGCGGCAGGCGACAAGAAGGAGCTCGAGAAGATTAACAGCCAGGTTGGTTACAGGCTGTCGCCCGTGGCTTCGGTGGTGCTGGCTCACGGACAACGTGACGAGTACATCCTGCGCCGCACCAAGGGCGATAAGCCGTCCAAGCGCCGTGATCTTACGTTTTCGGCCCAAGCGGAAAAGGTCGCCTATACCAAGAAGGGCATCCTGTACCGAGAGCTGCAGATTCTTGAGCGTCGGTACAGCGATTTTGCCCAGGTGTCGCTCAGAGAGTATCCGCGTAAGAGCTTCTACGAGGTTTTGAAAAGCGAGCAATATGCCCGCGTGGTTGCGGAACGTTCGGTGGGGCAGCGGGTCGTGGTGTCGTTTGCGCGCAAAGGGCTTGCCGGGGTCGCGCGCAAACTCGCCGATCGACTCAGCGATACCTCCTGGGATGTGCGCGCGTCGTATGACGGCAGAGTTGTTGATCCGTTGGCTTGGAATCTGGTTGTTGTGCCTAACGAGGTTGCCGAGAACGATGGCTATGCCCTGCACGCTGGGGTGGTGGAACAGCATGTGACGCCGGATGTGTGCGAGCCGCTGTTTAAGGCGGCGTCGAATGCAAAGGTGCGCGGCGCACAGGAGGGGATCCTGAGGGCCATGCTCAAAGAGCTGCTGGTTAAGCAAGATGTTGCCGACGGACGGGTGAGGGCGTTTGACCTTGGCTCTTTTGGCGTTGGGTCGGTGACGGTCTGCGGCGTGGTCAATGTTCCGCGTAAGGAGAAGGATAAGGTTGAGCTGGATGAGCGCCTTGCGACGTTGACGATCGGTGCGGACGGGGCCATGGACTACGCCTCACATCCGATCGAGGACGGTCCCGTGGACGAGATGGAGCTTGAGCTGCTGACGGTCGAGGGTAAGCTCGACAAGGACGCCTATATCTTTGACGTGCGGGCGGGCGGACGCGCTATGCTCGCACGCGTGCGGGATACGGGCTTGACGACCTTCTCTAGCGACTTCGTGAACTTGGTGCGCGATTACCAGCTTACGGGTAAGGCGGGTCGTAAGAAGGAGTTTTTCGAGAGTTACAACTCGCCCTATTACGGCATTGGAACGTTCGAACGCGCAGGGATGACCTGCTACTTTGTCGGCGTCAACAACGGCACCAAAGAGGATGTGGCAACGGCGATCCATGTACGCTCGATTGAGGTGCTCGAAGGTGATGATCTGTCCGAGCTGCTGGTCAAGCTCGTCAACGTGGGGCTTTCGCGCTACGGAGCTCCCTCCAGGTGGCCGATTCCGGTCAAGTATCTCAACGAGTGCGCTGCGCGTGAGGGCGCGGTGGGGGATGGCGGTGGCGGCAAGTGATGGTGTTGCGCAATTATCGCTCCTAGAACTTTTTGAAATTATGCTTGCATTGTAAAAGGGGAGAACATATACTGCAGCCATAGCACATCAGATGGGGTCTCAAAAAGAGACCAAGCAAACGAGTTTTCAGTTTATGTTGAGAGGTATTTGAGCATGACCAGCAGAATTTTCCCCCTTTACAACGACAATACCGACCATATCGATTTCAATACCATCTGCGGTTACAGTATTTGTTCTAAGGCTGAGAACTACATGTTCGCTCAAGATGATTTAGAGCTTAGCTCCGAAGATTATGAGTACCTGAATGATATTGAGCGCGAGCGAGAGTATGAGCTCGGCATCCGCTGATGGATGTGGGCTTGTCTCCAACTCCTCCGATTTAATTACCCCGTTATCACCTCTTTTTAGCGGGGCACGTTAGATCGACTATGTGTGTCAGACATCAGCTCATCGTGGGAAGGAATCGGCAATGAGCAAGAACGTGAATAAGAACATCAACGGCGGCGCTGCGGGTAAGACGAAGGCCGCCGGGCGCATAGCGACGGTTGCCGCGGCGACGATCGCCATGACGGGCGGGTCGCTGCTGTCTCCGCTGACCGCGGTGGCACAGGGCGCGAACGGTGCCGACGCTACTGGGAAGCCGGCTGCGGTGCTGTCTCCGTTGACGAGCGCGGCCGCTGCTAGTACTGGCGCGGGCACGGTGTCGGCGGCGCAGAAGGTCGCCAACCTGCAGGCTGCGGTCGATGTGGCTCGTGCTAAGGCCGCTGCCGCCAAGGCCGATCTGGAAACGGCTGCTGTTCCCTACGATGTCGCTGCCGCCAACCAGCAGCAGGTGCAGGGTGCCTATGACGCGGCCCGTGGTGCGAGCGATAGCGCGGCCTCTGCTGCCTCGGCCGAGCTGGAAAAGCAGATGGGCGCTGCGCAGGACAAGGCCGATGCGGATGTCAAGGCGCTTGAGAACGCTCAGGCTGCGCTTGATGCCGCCAAGAAGAATCTGACGGACAAGGACGAAGCCCTGGCTACCGCCCAGAAGGCATCCCGCGATGCCCAGTCTGCTCTCGAAGCTGCACGGGCTGCTGCATCCGATGCCACGCCCGAGGCCGTAGCCGCTGCCCAGGCTGCTGCAGAGCAGGCAGCAAGCGACCTGGAGCAGGCAAAGCAGCGGGCCGCCGATGCGCAGGCCAAGCTCTCGGATGCCCAGGCCGCTGTCGCTGTCGCCGCTGTCAAGCAGCAGAACGCGCAGGGCAAGCTTTCGGCAGCTCAGCAGGCAAAGGCCGCGGCAGATGCGGACGTGGATGCCGCGCAGGCGAGCTATGACGCGGCCAAGGCCGATCTGGACCGAGCCGAGCAGGGCGCTGCGGGGCCGGAGTACGAGGCCGCCAAGGCAAAGGTGGTCGCTGCGTCCGAAGCCCTGACCGCCGCCAAGGCCGCGCAGTCGCAGCGCGAGGGTGAGCTTGCTGCCGCCGAGCAGGACGCTGCCGCTGCCCAGGGCGAGGTGCGGACTGCCCAGCAGACAGTTGCCGACCAGCAACAGGCTGCTACCGATGCTCAGTCCAAGCTGGATGTCGCTGTTGCCGCCAAGGCTGCGGCAGATGCCGCTCTTGACCAGGCCAAGACCGATCATGCCAGTGCGCTCACGGAGCTTGCCGATGCCCAGGCCAAGCTTTCGGCGGCCAAGGACGAGAAAGACGCTGCCGACAAGGCGCTCGATCAGGCGAAGGCCCAAAAGCAGCAGGCCGACCAGGCTGTGGCTCAGGCCCAGGCAAAGCTCGATGCCGCTCAGGCAACGGCGAACGCATCGGCAGAGAACTACCGCCAGGGTGCTATCGCGTTCTTTAAGAGCGTGGGTGCCGACGATGCGGCGGATATCATCCTCAACTGCAAACTCGCTAGCTATAACAAGGTGGGTGAGGAGGTCGACGCGACGAGCCTGGCCAACATGAAGCAGGCGGTTGTGTGGCTCAAAGCGTGCAACGAGTATCGCGCAAGCGTTGGCCTAGGCGAGCTCAAGGTGACGTATGCCATGATGGCGACTGCCATTGCGGATGCGAACTTCTCCGACACGAAGATCGATCACGCCAGGCAGTTCGAAGTGGGCGAAAACGTGGCATGGAACTACGGAAGCAATCCGTTTAAGCAGTGGGTCGATCAAGAGAAGGCCGTCTTTGACGCTGCTGCCGCCTCGCTGGGCGCGACGGGCCTTACGGGAAAGCCCGCTTACGATTTTTATACGATGCATAGCTCCGAGATTGATAACTACGCTGCGAAGCATGGTGGGTTAATTCGCTCAGTCGGCCATTACATCAACGTGATCAACCCCGATTACACCGTGACGGGCATGGGCGTTTGCACGCGAGGGACGCTGTACGGGAGTACACAGGCGCAAACATTTGTATATTCTGGTCAATGGTATAAGCCGTATAACCTCAATCCGATGACGGTTGCAGAGTATGAGGCTGCGTTGAATGCGTGGTGTGACTCGTTGGCAAATCCCGAGCAGGGCGTGGATGCGGCACGCAAGGAGCTTGCTGTGGCGCAGGGCGTTGCCGACGATGCCGGCAGCAAGGTGAGTGCAGCATCGCAGGCCGTTGCAGCAAAGCAAACCCAGGTTGAGCGCGCTGCCGCTAACGTTGATGTCGCGGCAACCAAGGCCTCGGAGGCCCAGGCTGCCGTGGCGCAAAAGCAGGCTGCAGCTGACGCCGCCGCGCGTGCCGTCAGCGATGCCCGCGCCGATTTGAGCGCTGCCAACGCCGCTGTTGCGGCAGCGCAGGACGCCGTGGCCGCCAAGTCTGGCGAGCTCGACATTGCCAAGGGCAAGGTGGCTGCTGCCAAGCGCGCACTGGACGCCGCTCGTGCCGGTGTTGGCGACAAACGGGATGCACTTGCCGCGGCCCAGGATGAGCTAGCGGCGTACTCAGCCGATATCGCCGCTGCTCAGCGTGCGTTTGATGCGGCGTCGTCTGCACTCGAAAGCGCGCGTGCCAATCAGCGCGAGGCGGAGGCCGAACTTCTTGCCACCCAAGGCGATGCCGATCAGGCAGGCATCGATGCTGCTGCCACTCAGGTGGAGCTCGATATGGCGCAGCGGGCTGCAAGCGATGCCGACGCCGTCGTGGCAACGGCTCAGGCAAAATCTGATGCAGCTGCCGCCCGCGCCTCTCAGCTTAAGAATGCCGCCGCAGCACTTGCCAAGGCCACTGGGGACAAAGCGACTGCCGATGCCGCGCTCGATGCAGCGGCGATGGCCGTGAGCGATGCCGAGTATGACGTGGTGGAGGCTGACGATGCCGTGGTGGATGCGACTGTCGCGCGCGACGCCTCTGCCGCCGCGGTTGCCCGCCTGCGCAGAATCAATATTGCCGAAGCCATTGTCAACGGCAGCACTGACGATGCGGACGAGGTACTTAACGCCAAGATCGCTGCGGCCCACGATGCCGCCGAGCGTGCCGCGACCGCCAAGGCCGAACTCGATGACGCCGTGGCTGCGACGGATGCCGTGGCGCCGGCATACTTGGAGGCGCTCGCCAACTACACCGCCGCCAAGGTCGAGCTCGACCAGGCTATTGCCGAGCTTAACGCCGAGATCGCTCGCCAAGAGGCCGCCGACCGCGGAAACGGCGAGCAGACCCAGCCCGTCACGCAAGTGACGTACCAGGCCAAGCATGCGGAGGCAAAGACCGAGGCCACGACTTGGCAGACGGCGATGCCCGCCACGGGCGATGCGTCCGAGCTGCTGGGTGAGACCTTCGTGATCGGCGGCACGGTCCTGGTGGCCGCCGGCGTATTCCTGTCCGATAAGCGCCGCCAGCTGATCCGTTAGGGACAGGGAAGCGCGCTGTTTTTGGCGCGCACCGCAGGGGCATGGGCTCTGCGGCGCGCGCCGCCTTTTTCTTCAAGATTGATTAAGGAGGGATATATGCAAATAAGAGGAGAGGCCGCGATCGCCTGCGGATTCATGGCGGGTCTGGCAACGGGGTTGCTGTTCGATGGATGTTTCGACAGCTATATCAATCGATTCTGCGATTTTGGTTTTTCGAGAGGCAAGCCTTGGAAAACAGCGCCAGCTCGTCAAGAGGTGGCTGCGCCCATCGAGCCCCGCAGTGTGGATACCTCAAAAATCAAGGTAATCGTCACTAAGAACGGCAAGATTTACCACCGTTCTACGGGGTGCAAAAGCCTTCCTCAAAACGCCATTAAAACAAGCGTACCATTAGCGGCTGCACTCAAGCGAGGCAAGACGCCCTGCCCAACATGCTGCCCGCCAACAGTGTGCTCGATCTAGTTTTTTGGGTGTTTGATCCGTTTGGATGGAAGAACGAAGGGTAAGCCCTAAGGGATACAGATGCCGGCCCGGCCTGCAATTTCTTCCATTGATTTGTCCAGAGTCGCACAGCACGGAGGTGTTGTTTGATGTCTATTTTCGTTACCGGAGACGTTCACGGTGTTGCCGAGTATGGGGCGAGTCGCTTCTCGTCGCGCGTTTGGCCATTGGGTCGAACGCTGACGCGCGATGACGTTGTCATCGTTGCCGGCGACTTTGGCTTTATATGGAGCGGCTCGAACACCGACAAATACTGGCTCGACTGGTTTGAGTCCAAGCCCTGGACCACGTGTTTTGTCGACGGCAATCACGAGAACCATCATCTGCTGGCGGGGCTGCCAATGCGTGAGTGGAACGGAGGCCTCGTTCACGAGGTTCGCCCGCACGTGCTGCACCTGATGCGCGGCGAGGTGTTCGACATCACGGGGACCACGGTGCTCGCCATGGGTGGCGCCGCGAGCCATGACAAACAGTGGCGTCAGGAGGGAAAGACGTGGTGGCCCGAGGAGATGCCGAGTGAGCGCGAGATCAAACACTGTCGCGCCTCGCTCGATCGCGCGGGCTGGAAGGTCGACTATGTTGTGACGCACGAGGCGCCGGTCGATTTGGCTGACGAGCTGTGCATGGAGTGCAATCGCGAGTTCTACGACGATTCGCTGCAGGCCTTTTTGGGCGAGCTCGACGGGCGGCTCGACTACCGCACCTGGTTCTTTGGCCATTACCATGACGATGAATGGCGCGATGACAAGCATCGTCTTATCTACCAAGATATCGTGCCGATCGAAGCGCGATGTGCCGATGGGCAGGATGAGACGGCGAGTGACTATTTTGAGCAAGAGCGTTAGGAGGTCCCCATGATCTGGTTTACCAGCGATACCCACTTTGGGCACGAGAACATGCTGCGGCTCGCCGACAGGCCTTGGTCGACTGTTGGGCAGATGAACGACGCCATGGTCGCTAGCATTAATAGCAAGGTCGCTGCGGATGACGAGCTTTACATTTTGGGTGACTTCAGCTTTAAGATGACGGTCCAAGATGCCTACGAGCTGCGCAAAAGCATTGCATGCAAGCGCGTCCATCTGCTGCCCGGCAACCATGACAAAGACTGGACGCAGCCTGCGGTGGCGGATGCTTTTATCGTCGAGCCGCCCATTTGCGTGCTCAAGATCGACCGTCAAAAAATCGTGCTGAGCCACTATCCCATGGTCGATTGGCAGGGCATGTCGCACGGTGGCTGGCATCTGCACGGACATATCCACAGCTGCGGCGGCGCGTACAACAAGTTCAACCTTCGGCAGGGACTGCTGCGCTATGACGTGGGCGTGGACGCCAGCGGCTACGCTCCGGTGAGCTTGGAGGAGCTCAAGTCATGGTTTGCGCAGGTCGACGAGCCGGCGTGTTGCGTTAAGTGGCCGTGGTGGGTCAACGCCACGGGCGATGAGCAGGTCGAGCACGATCTCGAAACCTATAAGAGGGAAGTGGTGATCCGATGACAGTCTATGTGACGGGCGATATTCATGGCGGCCTCGACATGCAAAAGCTGCGCGATTGGGACCTTGGGGATAGCCTGACGAGCGACGACTATCTGATTATCGCGGGCGACTTTGGCTTTCCCTGGGATTTCTCTGCCGAGGAATGTGCCGACATCGCTTGGCTGGAGTCGCGCCCCTATACCGTGCTGTTCGTCGACGGCAACCACGAGCGTTTCGATCACTGGGCGGAGCGTCCCATGGAGCTGTGGCACGGTGGGCTGACGCAGCGTCTGTCGGATACCTCCCCCATACGGCGCCTGACGCGCGGCGAGGTTTTTGAGCTCGACGGCTCAACGATCTTTACCATGGGCGGCGCCACGAGCGTGGACAAAGAATACCGCATTCCCTATTCCAGCTGGTGGCCGCAGGAACTGCCGGACGAGCGCAACTTTGAGGAGGCGCGGGCAAAGCTCGACAGCGTGGGTTGGAAGGTCGACTACGTGGTCACCCACACCTGCTCTACGCGCATGCTTTCGCCCACGCTTTATCCGGCACCCGGCTGGAATTACCCCGCCGTTGATCGGCTTACGGCATTTTTCGATGAGCTGGAAGACCGCTTGGATTACAAGTGCTGGTATTACGGGCATTTCCATCGGGATGCCAACCCGGCCGAGCGCCACGCCGTGCTCTACGACTGCATCGTTCGCTTGGGCGACGAACTCCAGTCCTGGGATGTTGCGTAGAGGCGGGGTGGCTGGCTACTCGACCGTTACAGTGATGTTCTCCCGATGCGCGCGGATGACGTCCCAGCTAAAGTGCTCGACCAGCTGCTCGGCGGTACGCGGCGTGGTGTCCGGCGCGATGCCTGTTTGCCCGGCGAGCCATCCCAACAGTGCCTCGGGTGTGCCAAAGCGGGTGCGGAGCTCGCCCAGGTCCAGATCGCAATCGCGCTTGGAAAGGCGGCGGCCGTCCGGCGACATGAGCAGCGGAATGTGCGCGTAGCGCGGTGTGGGCAGTCCCAGCAGATGTTGCAGATAGATCTGGCGCGTCGTGGAACCAAGCAGGTCGCATCCGCGTACGATCTCGGTGACGCCCATGGCAGCGTCGTCGACCACCACGGCCAGCTGATAGGCAAACACGCCGTCGCTGCGGCGCACCAAAAAGTCGCCGCACTCGGTGGCGAGTGCCTCGCATTGGGCTCCGTACGTGCGGTCCACGAATTCGATCACGTCGCCGGCGAGGTCGTCGACGTCGGGCACACGCAGACGCGTGGCCGGAGCGCGCAGGATGCTGCGGCGGGCAACCTCCTCGGCAGAAAGGCCTCGGCAGGCGCCGCGGTAGATGGGCGTGCCGTCGCTC
>UQTN01000016.1 GCA_900543945.1 uncultured Collinsella sp.
GGGTTACTTTGGGTTTGTTTGATTTTTAATTGTTGGAGGGCTTGTATGGCGTATTTGGATCTGGCTCGTGGTCGGTATTCTTGTCGGTTGTTTGAGGATCGTCCTGTGGAGCGGGCGGTGGTTGATGCTGTTATTGAGACGGGGCGTATTGCTCCTTCTGCTTGTAATAATCATCCAACCCGTGTGATGGTGTTGGATACGCCTGAGCTTCTAGAGAAGGCTGCTGATTGTCAGCCTCGGTTTGCTCGTGATGGGTCTATCTTTGGGGCTCCGCTTGTCTTCCTTATTTGCAGCGTTACCGATGATGCTTGGGTGCGCCCGTATGACCAGATGAATTCCAGTGAAATCGATACGTCCATCGTGTGTGATCAGATGATGATGGAGGCCACCGAGCAGGGCCTAGGAACGTGCTGGGTATGCCATTTTAAGCCTGAGGTGGCACAGGAGCAGTTCAATCTGCCCAAGGGCGTCTATCCCTATCACATGCTCGTCTGTGGCTATCCCGCCGACCACATCGCCGATCCCGAGCATCGCGAGGCCCGCACCATTCCCCTCTCCGACTTCCTCCTCAAGTAGATTTTTGGGACATGCCTTAAAACCTACCCTTGACCGCTCACCCGTTCGCCGAGTTCTGCGCCACTATGTGCAGGGCTCGGTTTTTTATGTTACGCACCCCGGCACAGTCATAAAAAAGGACCCGCAAGCTGCGGGTCCTTTCTAGGCACTAAATTGTAGGCCGAATGCTAGTCCAGGTCGTCGGCAGCAAAGTTGTCGATCGGGGCAAAGGGATCGGCCACGGGGACAACCGGGTCAGCGACGGGCAGCGGCTCGGCGGGAACAGTCACCGCAGGAGAAGCGGCAGAACCGACCGGCGTGGAGGCCATGAGGTCGGCCGGGAAGGAGTTCTGGGCGTCGTCCATAAAGTGCTGGATGAGCTTGAGATACTCGGCCTTGAACTCCTCACGGGAAGCCTTGAGACGATCGATTTCCTCGAGCTCGGCCTGCTTTTCGGTCAGAGCCTGGCGGATAACCTCGCGGGCCTTGGCGTCAGCCTCGTTGCGGATACGCTCAGCATTCTCGTTGGCATCGTTGACGATGGTCTCAGCGGTCTGCTGGGCAGCGATCAGGGCAGCGGAAATCTGGCGCTCCTGAGCGGAGAAGTCAGGGGCGGGAGCAGCCACGGGGGCGGCGGGAACGGCTTGGGCGGTGGCATCCTGAGCCTGGGCAAGCTGAGCCTGTGCATCGGCAAGCTGCTGCTCGGTAGCAGTCAGACGACCCTTAAGGTCGACGATCTTAGCGAGCATAGCGTCAACCTCGGAGGACAGCGTCTCCAAGAAGACGTCGACCTCGGCAGGATCGTAGCCACGCTTGGCCTCAGAGAAAGTCTGAGCCTGGATGTCTGCAGGGGTAATAGCCATAACAAGTCTCCTTTTTCATCGCCTCGGCGCTACACGCCCGACGTAAGTTACAAAGTCAGTTCTATACGAGTATACCTATAAGAAGCTGCAGAACCAGCCTCTGCACCAACTGCAACGCAATAATCGCAACGACCGGCGAAAAATCGATACCGCCCATCGGCGGAATGAAACGACGGAACAGGTTGAGCCACGGACCGCACACGCTATCGAGCACCGCAGCAATATCCTGAAGTAAACCACCCTGCTTCATGGGAATCCACGTCATAAAGCAGTAGACGACAATGAGCGTGGAATAGAAGTTGAACAGCGTGTTGACCAGCTGGACGATAGTGTAGATGTTGATGGGAATCTCCTCGTCTTGTCTTTACTTAAGGTAGCCGTCGGCACGAAGCTTCTTGAGATCGGAATCTTTGACCTCGCAACCGGCGGGCAGCACCATGAACACGCGGTCGCCTACCTCCTTGACCGTGGCGCCCAGACCGCAGGCAAAGCCGTAAGAGAAGTCCAAGACGCGCTTGGCAACTTCGGTGCGTACGCCCACAAAAATCAGTGCGACAGGCTGCTTGGTGCGAACGCGGCGCACCACGGTCTCCACGTCGTCATAGCTCTCGGGGCGCAGGACATAGGCCGGCAGCTGCGGCGTAGCGTTGATGATATTGCTCGCATAGGCCGAGGCATCGCTCGGTGCAGGCGCGGGCGCAGCGGCGGCACGGGCGCGGGTGTTCTCGGCGTAGCTCGACGGCGTGTCATAGGCACCAGGACGATAACCGCTCGCAACGCTGTCCTGCGAGCGCGAAGGCGGGTTATACGTCGTGGCATGGCGGGAGTCATCGCCGACCAGCTGACCGGAGCGCGTATACACGGCAACCGACTCAGCTTCACCGCGGCGCGTCTGGCCAAGCAGGCCGTTGCTCGGCTCGTCTTGGGTGTAGAAGCCCTCGCCCGAAGCACCGCTGTAGCCGTTGCCCTGATAACTATCGTCATAGCCGTCATCGTAGCCGTAGTCGTCGTCCTGGCCATAACCCTGGTCGTAACCCTGCTGGCCGCCCAGGTGCATCTTATTTTTAATCTCGTCAAGGAAGCCCATGGTTGTGTCCTCTCGCGGTTTAGTGCAGGCGCCCCGATAATCAGTGCGCACTTCAGAGCCTTATTTTACTGCAAACTCCGGGCTAAATACTACCCTGCCCAGGCGAACGAGCGTAGAGCCCTCCTCAAGGGCAGGCTCAAAGTCCTCGCTCATGCCGCAGGAAAGCTCAGGCAGGTTCAAATCGGGATGCGCCGCCTCCAGCTCATCCCTCAGCTCACGAAGCCCCGCAAAGGTGCGGCGTGCCACATCCTTATTCCCCCGGGGCGCCATAGTCATAAGCCCCTGTACGCAAATTCCCTCAAGTTCCGCAAGCTCACCCGCGGCGGCGCGAATCTCATCGGGCGAAAAGCCTCCCTTCGACTCCTCACCACTCACATTGACCTCGATGAGCACACGCTGGGGGCCGGCGAGCTCGCCTGCCTCAATCTTGCGGACAGCACGGCTCGAGATCGCCTGTGCCAGATGCAGCGAACCCACCGAGTGAATCAGCTCGGCTGAGCCCAGCACCGCATTGATCTTATTGGTCTGCAGGTTGCCGATCATATCGAAGCGCACCTCGGGCAGCTCCGGATGCTCCGCCAGACCCGTGAGCTTGCGAACCAGCTCCTGCGGGCGGTTCTCGGCAAAATGGCGATACCCCGCCTGGATGGCGGCAACGGTCTCATCGACACCAACGGTCTTGGACACGGCAATGAGGCGCGCGGCGTCGTGGGGGCGGCCCGCGCGATCGAGCGCCGCATAAAAACGTTCCAGAATCTGCTCGCGGCGAGCGCGCATCAAGTCCAAATAGTTATCCATTGCCAATCGCCTCCGCTGACAGCCAAACAAGTAGTCCCATGCTAACGCAAGAGCGCGGTCCCGCATGTGCAAGGCCGCGCTCACTTAGGTATTTACAATCTTTCGACGAACGGGGTCACTTACTCCTCGTCGTCCTCGCCATCGTCCTCGTCCTCAAGATGATCGAGCAGGTAGCGAAGACCCTCGCTGACCTCGTTGGCGGGCACCTTGGCAACGTAACGCGCGTCGACGGCGGGCCTCATGATAACACCCTCGCCCGAAGGCACGCGCATGCTCTCGAGCTCATCCTCGTCCACACGGGCGATATCGCCGGCGTTCATACGCTGACCAGTCAACAGGAAGGTCAGACGGCAAGCGGCATCGATGGAAATGGAAGCGATGCGATCGAGGTAGCGCGAAACCATGATGGCGCGGCGCAGGTCGTCATAGTTGCTGTCGTCGTCCATAAAGTCGCCCGTATCCATACGGTTAAAGGTGCGGAAGAACTTCTCGTAGGCAGCGTGCACTGGCTCGTCCTCGACGGCCAGGTTGCAGATGATGGACATATCATTGGTGACGAGCGCAGAAAGCGAAGAGCCCAGCACCTGGTAGACGGCCTCAGCCTCGGCCTCAACCGTGCCGACAAGCTCCTTGGGCAGCGAGATGTCGGCCTTGATCATATGACGCGTGGCACGGCAGATCTGACGGACCTTATCGGTCATGCGCTGCAGGTTAAAGTCGACATAGATGATCGTCTGAAGCAGGCGGAAGTCGGAGGCGACCGGTGACTGCGTGGCGATCAGGTTGTAGCAGACGGCCTCCAGGTTGGCGCAGCGCGCGTCAATCGAAAGCGTGCGCTTCTTGGTCTTGGTGGCGAGCTTGCGGTCGTCGGTCACATAGGCCTTCACGGCATCGTGGAGGGCCAGATCGACGGCCTCATAGATGCTCAGCATCTCGTGACGGGCCTCGACGAGCTGACGGGAAAACAGTTTGCGCATGGTTCACTCCAATCAGTTGGGTGCGGTCATGCCGCCCGCACAGTGAATACGCACCGGACTAGGTCCGATCGGCTTGGGACTAGTCGCACCGATCAGCCAAAGCGGCCGGTGATATAGTCTTCCGTCCGCGAGTCCACCGGGCTGGTGAAGATCGCGTCGGTTTGACCATACTCGATGAGCGTGGCGGGCTCGCCGGCAACTTCCTGCAAGAAGAATGCGGTGTAGTCGCTGATACGAGCTGCCTGCTGCATTGAATGCGTGACGATGATGATCGTCATCTCGGGCGCCAGCTCGGCCATCAGATCCTCGACCTTAGAGACGGACGTGGGGTCGATGGCGGAGCAGGGCTCGTCCATCAGAAGGACATCGGGCTGCACCGCAAGCACGCGCGCGATGCACAGACGCTGCTGCTGACCGCCCGAGAGCGCCAAACCATCCTTGTTGAGCTGATTGGATACCTCTTTCCAGAGGTTGGCGCGCTTGAGCGATTCTTCCACGATGTCATCGAGGTCGCTTTTGCTAGTCACGCCCTGCAGACGAGGGCCAAAGGCGACATTCTCGTAGATGGATTTAGGAAACGGGTTGGGCTGCTGAAAGATCATGCCCACGCGACGACGGAGGTCGACCGGGTCGACGCCCTCGGCATAGATATCATTGCCGTCGAGCGTCATGGTGCCCTCGACGCGCGTACCCTCGATCAGATCATTCATGCGGTTGATGCAGCGCAAAAACGTCGACTTGCCGCAGCCCGAAGGGCCAATGAAGGCGGTGATGGCGTTTTTGGCGATGTTGAGGTCAAGCCCCGTCAGCGCATGAAAGTCACCGTACCAAAAGTTGAAATCCTTGGCCGTGATGGCCGCTTGCTCCAGCGTGGGAGCGGACTGATAAACGGACATGGGACTCCTTAACTAGCGACGCTTGCGCGACAGGAAGCGCGCAAACAGGTTGAAGGCCAGAATGATCACCATCAGCAAGAGCGCGGTGCCGTAGGCTGCGTTCATGTTGATGCCATCGTTGGCAAGCAGGTACAGGTGAACCGTCATGGGGCGGCCGGAATCGAGCGGCGAAATAGGTAGATTGATGGCTTGGCCCATGGTGTAGAGCACCACCGCGGTCTCGCCAATGGCGCGGCCGATGGCGAGGACGATGCCCGTGGCAATACGGCCAAAGGCAGAAGGAAGCACGATCTTGGAGACAACCTGCCACTTGGTGGCGCCCAGGCCGTACGCGCCCCAACGGATATAGCGCGGGACGGCGCGAATGGCCTCTTCGGTGGTGCGCATGACGATGGGAAGCATCAAGAGCGCGAGCGCCAGAGCGGCCGAGACCATCGAAAGGCCCAGGCCCATGGCCTCGACAAACAAGGCGTAGCCAAACAGGCCCATAACGATGGAGGGCACCGAGGCCAAAGCGTCAGCAGCGTAGCGAATGAGCTCGACGACCTTGCCCTGCTTGGCGTACTCGGCCAGATAGACGGCTGCCAGCACAGCAATCGGCGTGCAGATAAGCATGGCGAGCGCCGTCACATAGACGGTCGAGACGATCGTGGGCCAAATTCCGCCCTCGGCGTTGACGCCCTGGGGCCAACCGAAGATAAAGTCGAGCGAGATATGCGGCAGGCCGTTAATGACCACATAGGCAATGATAGCGACAAGCACCAGCGTGGTGATGTATGCCGCGGCACGGAACACGCCAAGCATGATCTTGTTGGACAGGTCCTTGTTGATGCGGCCCTTCTTGCCATGGGAAAGGGCACGCTTGATGCGCTCGCGCGACGAGGTCGTATCGACCGTCGTGTCAACGGAATCGGACATAGCCTACCCCCTCTTCTTCTTGGAAATCAGACGGACGATGCCCACCAGCGTGGCGGAGATGATAAACAGGACCACGCCCATGCCGAACAGCGCCGAGCGGTGCAGACCCGAGGAATAGCTCATGTCGAGCGCGATCTGGCTCGTGAGCGTCGAGATGGGGCTCGCAATGCTGTCGGGAATAACCGGGGCGTTACCCACGACCATGAGCACGGCCATGGTCTCGCCGATGGCACGGCCCATACCCAGCACGATGGCATCCACGATACCCAGCTTGGCGGCAGGTAGCACGACCTTATAGATGGTCTGCCACTTAGTAGCACCCATGGCATACGATGCCTCGCGAATACCCATGGGAATGGAATTGAGGGCATCGATGGTGAGCGTGGTGATGGTAGGGACGATCATGGTGGCAAGCACGAACCACGCCGTCAGCGCACCAAAACCAAGACCACCGGTCAGTTGCGCGATAAACGGACGGATGATGATCATGCCAAAGAAGCCATAGATGATAGAAGGGATGCCGGCCAACAGGTCAACGGCAGGGCTGATGAGCTTGCGCACGCGCTTGCCGGCGATCTCGACCAGATACACGGCCGTGCCCACGCCTAGGGGCACACCCATGGCGAGCGCACCGACGGTCACCAGACCCGAGCCGGCAAGCAGCGACACGATGCCGTAGTGGCCCTCAGAGGGCGCCCACGTAAAGCTAAAGAAGTCCGCCAGACCGATGTCGGTAAAGACGGGCAGCGCCGAGTACGTGGTAAAGACAAAAATCAGGATGACGGTAACAACCGCCAAGAACGCGCAGGCAAAGAAAATCCACTGCAGCGCCTTCTCCTTGATATAGGTGCTGCGCGATACGAGCGCCAGCTCGCGCTTCTTGGGCGCCTGAGCATTCTGCTCAGTCTGGGAGTTTTCCCGTGCTTCCATGCTACTCACTCCCCTTCTCGTCGTTGGTGACGGGAATAAAGCCCGCCTCGCGAATCTGCTTGTCCATCTTTTCGGACGTCACGTAGTCGATGTAATCCTGCGCCTGCTGCGAAGGCGCACCCTTCACAAAGAAGTAAAGGTCGCGCGAGATGGGATAGCCGCCACTCGCGACCGTCTTCTCGGACGCCTCAACATGATTGACCGAGACGGCCTTGACCGAGGTCTTGGCGTTGAGGCCATCGACGAAGCCCAGCGAAATGTAGCCGATAGCCCCGCGCGAACGAGATACCACGTCGCGCACCTGGCCCGTGCCCGAAAGAACGGCGGAGCGGCGATCGAACGGGGTGCCGTCCATCACGATGGTGCGGAAGGCTTCACGCGTGCCAGACGCCTCATCTCGGTTGATAACCTGAATCCTCAGGTCCTCGCCACCGACTTCTTTCCAGTTGGTGATCTTGCCGGCATAGATATCGCGGAGCTGCTCGGTCGAGAGGTTATCGACGGGGTTGTCTTCGTTCACGATGACCGCGATACCGTCGTGGGCAATGACGATGGGAGTCAGGCCCAGATCCTGTTCGTCGGCATTGAGTCCACGGGAGGAGCTGGCGATATCGGCCGTGCCAGCGCTGACGGCTTCGATGCCAGCGGAAGAGCCCAAACCGGAAACGAGCACGTCGATGCCGGTCTCCTCCTTAAAGCCCTCTGCCGCAATTTCGGCGATAGGAAGGCAGGTCGTGGAGCCGGCCACGGTAATGGAAGAGGCAGAAGATCCCGAAGAACAGGCGCACAGCGTAAGCGTAAGCACAGCGGCGCTCAGGACCGATACGATCTTTCTCATAGCATCACGCCGATCGCAGCATGGCGCCCACAGGTGCCGTCCTCGTTACGGTAGGAATAAAAGCGGTCGTTCTGACGCACAGTCGAAAGCTGGGTATCCACGATATTATCCGCGTCCACACCGTCATCTACCAGCGCCTCACAAATGGCAGCGGAAAGATCGAGCATACGAGAGGCACTCGCATCGATGCAAGAGAACTCGACGGCAAAGCGATCCATGAGTTCCTGGGATACCTCATATTCGTCAGCCAAGATATGGGGGCCGATATAGGCGGAAACGTCGCTCGCATCGCAGCCGGCAGCATCGCAAAGCGCCTGGCACGCCTTGGCAGAAATACGTGCAATCGTGCCCTTCCAACCGGAGTGCACCACGGCAAATCCGCCAGGGGCCACCAGCACCACGGGAACGCAGTCGGCAAAGCAGAGCAGCACGGGCACGTCATGGGCCGTACAGACGATGGCATCGCAGCCCTCGGCAATCTGCTCGCGAACAGCCTCAAGATCGTCGGCACCGTTCGAAGTCACCGTAACGATATGGTCACCATGTACCTGATTGGGCACGAGCAGATTATGCTCGCACTCAGTGGCGCCCATAGCTTCGAGCGCTCGACGACGATTTTCTTGAACAGCAAAGGGGTCATCGCCTACATGCGAGCCCAGGTTGAGCGAGGAGTACGCATCTTCAGAAACGCCACCGGTGCGCTCGGTAAAGGCAAAGCGGACATCGGATGTCGCGCCCTCCACCAACGTAACTCCATCATGGTCGACACGCGAAACGTTGTCCGCACGTGCTGCCATACTAAAGCCTCCTAATAACACAAGTACCGCGGCGTCGCCGCGCAGTCCGCGTTTATACGGCTGTCATACTTCCTTAAAAGGATACCCGCAGCGGTAGGGACCAAACGTAAAGGGAACGTAAGGAGATTGGAGGCTTTCGTTTACAAACGAGAAACAAAACGGGGTGCATCCAAATGGACACACCCCGTGCAGGTCGTTGAGAAAAACGAACTAGAAGCTACCGCGCTTCAGGAAGTCGGGAAGCTCGAACTGGTCGTTGCCAAAGTTGGGCAGCTCGGTACCACCGACGTTGCGGGTCGGAGCGGCCTGAGCCGGGCTGGCAGCCGGGGCGGTGCGCTGCGGCTCAGCGGAGGCAGCGGCCTTGCTCTGAGACTGCTGAGCAGCAAAGAGCTCATCCTGACGGTTGACGTTGGAGTCGGAGAAGCCCGTAGCGATGACGGTGATACGCACCTGATCGCCCAGGGACTCGTCGACAACGGTACCGAAGATGATGTTGGCCTCGGGGTCGACGGCGTTGGCGACAACGTCGGCGGCGTCGCTGATCTCCTGGATGCCCAGGTCCTTGGAACCGGCGATGGAGAGCAGCACGCGCGTGGCACCATCGATGGAGCTCTCGAGCAGCGGGCTGGAGATGGCCTGCTGGGCAGCGTCGACGGCACGAGTATCCCCAGAAGAGGTACCGATACCCATCATGGCGGTACCGGCCTGCTTCATGATGGTCTTAACATCGGCGAAGTCCAGGTTGATGATACCGGGGACGGTGATGAGGTCGGTGATGCCCTGGGTGCCCTGGGAAAGGACGCCATCGGCAATCGCGAAGGCCTCGAGCATGGTGGTCTTCTTCTCGGCGATGTCGAGCAGCTTATCGTTAGGAATGACGATCATGGTGTCGACGCAATCGGAGAGGGTCTTGATGCCCTCCTCGGCGCTCTTCTTACGCTTGCGGCCCTCGAAGGTGAAGGGCTTGGTCACGACGGCGACGGTCAGTGCGCCGACCTCGTTCATCGCGATATCGGCAACGATGGGAGCAGCGCCGGTACCGGTGCCGCCGCCCTCGCCGCAGGTGATAAACACCATGTCGGCGCCAGCGAGCGCCTCGGCGATGTCGTCGCGGGACTCATCGGCAGCCTTGCGGCCAACCTCGGGATTGGCGCCGGCGCCCAGGCCGCGGGTAAGGTCGGTGCCGATGTGCACCTTGATATCGGCATCAGAGATCGCGAGTGCCTGAGCATCGGTGTTGATGGCAACAAACTCGACGCCGCGGATGCCCTCTTCGATCATTCGATTGACCGCGTTGGTACCGCCGCCGCCGACGCCGACCACCTTAATGACGGCAAGGTAGTTGTTGATCTCTGTCTCGTGCATGTCGGTCCTCCGAACAAAGGTTATAGCCATAGCATGGGTCGACCCCTGCGCACATTAACCTTCAGGTTGAAAGTAAATGCAAAGGTAAACCGTATTATGTTTGCACATTATGAACGTATCAGTCAAATAATTGACCGTGAAAACCAAACAAACCAGATAAACGGCGTGGTATGGCCCCTCAACAAAGCATCAACCCACGCTACGAGGTCGGAGCATTCCTAAATGTGTAGTTGCCCGGAGAGCGCACATTGATATACGTTACACCCTCTACCTGCGAAAGCAACTTGGTGACTACGCGTTCCTTCTTGGCGATATCGTCCGAATCGCCCAGCGACACCTCAATGCCGTTATTGAGGTTTGCCGAGATGGCTTCGACCGAAGGCGTAGAAATATCCTTGACTTGTCCCAAGAACTCGCTCGAAAAACCACGCACATAATCCAGGCCGGCCTTAACGGCCTTGGAGTTCACCGCCTGGCCGGAAACCGGAGCGACATCCGCCGAGACATCAGTCAACAACACCGCGCCATAATGCTTGGCGAGCGCCAGCGCGGCATCGATTCCGGTCAAGGTATTTGAGCCCTGCCCTGTCGTGATGACGTTGCCCTGGTCGTCCACTTCGACCGACGTCGACAGCGGGGCGATCCAGGTGTCATCGTCTCCGATAGCCCAGGCAAGGTCGTCGGAGCTGATATACGCAATGGCGATAACTTTACGCTCCGTCGGCGTGATGATAAGCGTATGGGGAAACTGGCGCTGGACATCCACGCCCGAAACCCACGGGTTCTGCTTGAGATCCTCGGTAATCTGGTCGGGATCGACGTTAAAAAGCGACGTTCCCTCGGGCAAGTCGATCAGCTGGATAGCATCGTGCTTCGTCACATGCTCGCTGCCTTGAATCTGAATATCAGTGGCAGTAAACAGTCCAGAGTTGATCACCACGATGGCAACGACGACGAGCACGGCCAAGACGGCCAGAACGCCGCCCACGATTTTGCCTTTACCTGTAACGACAGAAGCGGCGTCTGATGTTTTATTTGCCATCGCTCCAAGTGAAGATAACGGGTTGAAACCTTTTTTACTCGAAGGCTTCTTGGCGGTAGCCGGCACCGATGTCAGCGAGCGCGGTTTCGATGCGCCCAGCGTGAGACCTGGACGCGCCGCTTTAGTTCCCGTCGAGGGCTTGGGAGCTGCCATGGGACGAGCAGGCTTGGCGCCCATAACAGGCTTTGACGTCACCGAGGGACGCGAGGACTTTTTTGCGGCCGGACGATTACCGAGCTGCGAGCCGACGACCGGACGACTGGTCTGTCGAGCATGCCCGACAGACTTAGAGTGCGCGACGGTATTGCGTTGAGGTTTGGCAGGCGCGCCGGAACGCCCTCCGGCGCGGCGGAAGGTGGGTTTCGATGCTCTAGAAGCCGAGGAATTTAACTTCCGGTCTGAGCTCGATGCCATACGCCTCCCTCACCTTTCCGTGCACATGTCTAATAACCGCGGCAACGTCATCGGCCGAGGCAGTTCCGTTATTAACGATAAAATTAGCGTGAACGGGCGAAACTTCCGCGCCGCCAATCGAAAAACCCTTTAATCCACAATCCTCGATAAGCTTGCCCACACTCGCATCGGGCGGGTTGCGAAAGACAGACCCGCAGGATGCGCGACCCATGGGCTGCGTACGCTTGCGCCTTGTAAGGTACCGCTCCATGCGCTCGCGAATGTCGGCCTTGGGCGCCGGTTTAAGCTTGAGCACGCACTCGAGGATGATCTCATTGCGGGGAAGGCTACATTCGCGGTAGCCCCAAGAGATCTCGGACCCCGCATAATGCTTGATACCGGATGCCGGGTCAAACGTTACGACATCCTCAACCAGCGAGCCAATCCACTCGGTCCGCGTGCCGGCATTCATAGATATCGCACCGCCGACCGAACCAGGAATGCCAACGGCAAACTCAAGGCCCGAGAGGCTACGCGACAGGGCATCGTTGACCAGGCGCGCAAACATCACGCCCGCACCGACCGTCAGCGTACAACCGTCATCGGCAACAACCGTGCGCTGGAACTCACGTCCGAGCGAAATGACGGCGCCGCGATAACCGCCATCGGCAACCAGCAGATTGGAGCCCTTGCCGATGATGACCCACGGCACCTGCTCGCGATCGAGCACCGCCACGGCGCGGCGAAGGGCATGATAGCTGTGGCACGTCACAAAGAGGTCGGCCTTGCCGCCGATACGATAGCTCGTATGACGCGCAAGGCGCTCGTCCTCGATCACATCCGTGTCAATCATGCCCGAGAGCGCCATGACGGCGTTAAACAGACCCATTAGACTTAAGCGTCTTTCTTGGCAGTCAGATACTCAATGAACTCGGGACCGACGGTCGTAACATCACCGGCACCCATAGTGAGCAGCAGGTCGCCCTCGCCCACCATCTGCTCGAGCTCCTGATTGAGCTCAAGACGGCTGGAGCAGTACACGACCTCCTTGCCAGGATGCTTGGCGCGCACGGTATCGGCGAGCATCTTAGAGGTGACACCCGGAATGGGCATCTCGCCAGCCGAGAACACATCAATCAGCAGCAGTTTATCGGCATTGGCAAATGCATCGGCAAAGTCGTCGCACAGGGCCTGCAGGCGCGAATAGCGGTGCGGCTGGAACACGACGTCGACGTGCTTGTAACCCAGCGACGAAGCGGCAGCAAGCGTCGCCTTGATCTCGGTGGGGTGATGGCCGTAATCATCGACCACGGTGATGCCATCGATATCGCCCACGTGGGTAAAGCGACGGCGGACGCCCTCAAAGCTCGAGAGCGCCTTGGCGGCGGCGTCGATGTCAAGGCCCAGGACATGGGCGACGGTGAGCACCGCCGTGGCGTTGAGCATGTTGTGGCGACCGGGATTGCTCTTGATCTCCACAGCGCGCTCAGTGCCGTCCTCAAAGCGAACGATAAAGTCACTCTGGATGCCCTTGACATCCGGGTGCATGCAGACGATGTCGTTGCTCTCGGCAAAGCCGTAGGAAAGCACGTGACGGCCCGTCGACTTGGCGAGCTCGACCAGATGCGGGTCCTCACCACAGACGATGACGGTGCCCTCCTCGCCCACCAGGCTCATGAATTTGGCGAAAGTTGCCTCGATCTCCTCGATACCCGAGTAGTGATCGAGGTGGTCGGCTTCGACGTTGGTCACAATGACCACGTTGGGGTTCAGGAACAGGAAGGAGCTGTCGGACTCGTCGGCCTCGGCGACAAAGTAGTCGCCCGAGCCGTTCTTGCCGTTCGTGTCATAGCCCTCGACGATGCCACCGATCAGGAAGCTCGGATCCAGACCCATGCGGTCGAGCATGGTGGCGCACATCGAAGACGTGGTGGTCTTGCCATGCGTGCCGGCAACAGCGACGGTGGTGTAGCCGTGGCCCAAAGCAGAGAGCATCTTGGCACGGGGCCACACAGGAATACCCAGCTCGCGAGCGCGCACGAGTTCAGGGTTGGACTCCGGAATAGCGGTGGACACAACAACCACGTCGGGCTTGACCTCGTCGATCGTGGCGGCCTCATGGCCCACATGCACCTTCACACCAGCGCGGGTAAGCTGGCGGATATAACGTGACGTCTTAAGGTCGGAGCCGGTAACGGCATAACCGCGCTCGTGCAGAACGAGGGCGATGCCGCTCATGCCGGCGCCGCCGATACCGATAAAGTGGGCGCTCTTAAACTCGGGCGCGGAGGTTGCAGTCTGGGAATCAGCCATGTGCTCGTGTACTCCTTGCGTAAACACTGCCTGTAACCCGTTAACTGTACCGCACCTACCGCATCAGCGCGAGGGCGACCGACGATATCCCGTCTAACTAACGCAAACCCTCTACCGCATCCGCCAGAAGAGCGGCGGCCCTATCCTGAGCCAGACCACGCGCCGCCTGACGCATGGCGTCGCGTGCCGCCGCGTCATCGACCAGGTGCAGCAGCTCATCGACAAAGGCAGAACCGTCGATATCGGCATCGGCGCAGAGCACGCCGGCCCCGGCGTCGACCAGATAACGGGCATTGGTGGTTTGGTGGTCGGCCGTCGCATGCGGGTACGGCACGAGCACCGAAGGCACGGCGAGCGCAGCGATCTCGGCCACGCTCGATGCTCCCGAACGCGATAGCACCAAATCGGCAGCAGCCAGCATGTCGCCCATGTTGTCGATGTAAGGCTGGACGCGGTAACGCTTCGCCTCCTCGGGCGTCAGCGCCAAAGCGCGCTCGGTCTCCTCAAAGCCGTCGGCACCCGTCGAATGCAACACATAGAGGTTCTTGCGCGAAAGCAGCTCGTTTTTGAGCGAAGCCACGCGCTCGTTGAGGTGCTGGGCGCCAAGTGAACCGCCAAAGACGAGCAGCAGCGTAGCGTCCTCGGGAACGCCAAGTGCCTTGCGGCCGCGAGCGCGATCGCCCTCGATCACCGAGCGACGTACGGGGTTGCCGGTCATGAGCACGTGGTCAGGGTCACCTTCGCGCTCAAAGACCGAACGCGCTGCCGGCACCGAGATGCACACGCGGGCGGCGTGGGAGTTCATCATCTTGTTGGCCAGGCCCGGAACAGAGTTCTGCTCATGCAGCAGATACGGAACGCCTGCGCCCTTGCACCACCCCAGCAGCGGAACCTCGACATAGGCACCAAAACCGATGGCGGCATCGGGCTTGCCGACCTTTGAGAAATGACGGGCGAGCGCACGCTTGGCCTTGTTGACACGCCACAGGGAGGTCAGCGCCGTCCAAGGACGGGAGCGGTCGAAGCCCGTGACCGTAATGGGCACAAAATCAAACCCAGCCTCGGGGACCAGACGACCCTCGAGCTTGCGTGACTGGCCCACGAACACAACGTGGTGGCCACGATCACGCAGCTCTTCGGCCAAGGCGAGCGCGGGGTTGATGTGTCCCGCCGTGCCGCCGGCTGCAATAGCAACGGTCATCTTATCGGTCATGGTAGTCCCTTCGTACACGCGGTCCCTGGTCGTCGGTGCGTAGACGCGCCGACGGGTCCGAGTTCAAATCGATTCGATTATATCCGCCGCCCGCGCTGCGAGGGCTGGGGCGCTGAGGACGACCTTGCGGAGCCGTCCGCGGACGTGGACGAGCTGCCGGCTCGGATGTAGAACCATCCAGAACGGTAAAGCCGCTACGCGAAGGTCGTTCACCGCGCACATGGGCTACGCCGGCGGTACTCTCATCCATAACGGCAAAGCTCTCGCGGCGACGGTCGTACTCATCGCGACGGGCGCTCTCGTACGAAACGCGCAGGATCAGACCGGCAAGCATAAGCGACACAATAATCGATGAACCGCCGTAGCTAATAAACGGCAACGGTTTGCCCGTCATGGGAAACACGTTGAGGATGCCCAGCGCGTTAATCAAAAACTGCACCGCGAGAATGACCGCGGAGCCAGACGCCATAAGCGCGCCCCGACGATCGGTCGCCTGCTCGGCAATGCGAAACGCCGAGTAGATCAGCATCGCAAACACCAAGAAGAACAGCACGGTTCCGACAAAGCCGACTTCCTCGCCAATGATGGCCAGGATGTAGTCATTGTGCGCCTCGGGCAGATACGAGTACTTCATGGTTGAGTTGCCGATGCCACGGCCGAACAGACCGCCCGAGGCAAAGGCCATGATGGCAAGCGTGGCCTGATAGCCGTCACCATACTCGTCAGCCCAAGGGTTCAAGGCAACCTGAATACGCACCATACGGTACGGCTCTGCGACAAGTGCAATCACGATCACGAGAATGCCGAAGATTAGCACGCCGATGATAAATCTCGGGTCGAGACCCGCAAACAACGCCATGCACATGAGGGTCAACAGGATGATCAGGACAGTACCGAAATCGGGCTGGATAAAGATCAGAAAGAGCGAAATACCCAGGTAGATGCCCATCTTGCGAAGGAATTCGTTGATGTTGCCACCGGGCGAAAAGAAGCGATCAAGCATGATGGCCGAATACGCAATGGCAAATGGCTTTAAAAACTCGGAAGGCTGGAACTGAATACCGGCGATGTTGAGCCAGCGCGTGGCGCCACGGCTGCCGCTGCCCACCAAGAACACCAGAAACAGTAGCCCTATCATGCCTATGAGAAAGATCCTAAGCACATCCTCCCCAAACCAGCTGTCCGGCAAAACGCGCACGATGGCAATCAGCGCCAGAACACCAACCACGGCAAACGCGGCCTGTCGACCCAGGAAAAACGTCGCCGAGCCATTCTCGTGCAGCGCCTCGACCGAAGACGCCGAGTACACCATCAGCAGACCAAAGCACACCAAAGTAAACAGGCAGGCCATAAATATCAGACGGGGGCGCATGATGCGGGCGGGAACGCCGGCAATATAGCGTTCGCTAAACGACTGCCTGCCACGACCGGAACGCGGTGTGCTGCGCCGCGAGGAAGCACGGTCCGAGTCGGGCCTCCTCATACCTTGTCGGGGGCTCTCCTCTCTCACCGGCAACCCCTATTCCATTTGCGATTTCGCTGCAGCGGCAAGCTGAGCCACGTAGTCCTTAAACACGCGGCCGCGCTCCTCATAGCCCGAGAACTCATCGAACGAAGAGCAGGCAGGAGAAAGTAAGATCACGTCGCCACGGCTCGACAGCGAACGGGCAACGTCCACGGCATCGCGTAGGTCATCCGCTTGGGCGATATCCACATCGCCATCGACATCGGCCTCGTCCATAGCGGCGGTAAAGCGCTCGCGCGCATCGCCAAAGCAGACGACCGAGCGCACGTTATCCATAACGACGCGCGCGAAGTCCGTGAGCGGCGTGCCCTTATCGTGGCCGCCGAGCAGCAAGATCACGTTGTCATCGGGAAATGCCGTCAGTGCCTTCTCGACCGCGTCGGTGTTGGTCGCCTTGGAATCGTTGACGTAGCGCACTCCGTCAATCTCGCCGCACGGCTCCACGCGGTGCTCGAGCGGCTGGAACGAGGCCAGACCGCGGCAGACACCATCGACATCGGCACCGACTGCCAGGGCAGCCGTGGCAGCGCACAGGGCATTGATAACATTGTGATGGCCCGAGATCTTGAGTTCGGACGTGGCGACAAGCTGAGTCTCGACGCCCTTCAGGCGCACGACCATTTTGCCGTCGCGCACAAAGGCGGCGTCTGCACCCTCGGGCTCGTCAAAAGCGACCTTGCAGATGCGGCGACCCGGCGTATAGATGTACTCATCGAACTCGTGAATGCCGGCGTCTTCGACGTCGACAACCACCAGATCGTCATCGACCATATTGTCAAACAGCTTGATCTTGGCAAGCGCATAGTTCTTATGGCTCTTATGCCAGCCCAAGTGGTCGGGAGTGATGTTGAGCAGCACTGCCACGCGAGGGTGGAGCTCGGTGGTCGTAGCAATCTGATAGCTCGAGAGCTCAGCCACAAACCACTCGTTGTGGGCTCGGCCGTCGATCTCGTTCACCGGCGGCTCACCGATGTTGCCGACAGCTACGCTGGCCTCGCCGGCAGCCTTGAGCAGATAATCAGTCAGCGACGTGGTGGTCGTCTTGCCGTTGGTGCCCGTGATGGCAATCCAGTTATCGGGCGACAGGCGATAGGCAAACTCGGGCTCACCCATAATCTGGGCGGCATGCTCGCGCCCGGCCTTAAAGAAGCCCGAGAACTCCGAGATGCCCGGGCACGTCACGCATACGTCATAGGCGCCCTCGACCTGTTCGGTCCCATAGACAAACGACGCACCAGCAGCCTCGAGCGCACGCGTGTCGTCATTGGGCTCAGAGGTGCCGCCGCCATACACGGTAACGGCGCTTACGCGCTCGGGATGCGCCAGCGCCCAGCGGGCGACATCGAGACCGGATTTACCCTGACCCAAAACGAGCAGGCTAAAGACATCAGCAAGAGGCATGAAAGACCACTATCCCAACTGGAAGAACAGAGCAAGGCCAACGGCACCAAAGGCCGCAGCGATAATCCAAAAACGGATGACGACCTTGGTCTCGGCCCAGCCCTTCTTTTCGAAATGATGATGGATGGGCGCCATAAGGAAGACGCGCTTGTGCGTAAAGTGGAAGTAGACAACCTGAATCATGACCGAAAGGGTCTCAACGATAAACAGGCCGCCGATGATGAGGGAGACGACCTCGGTGTTGGTCATGATGGACGTGCAGGCAAACGCGGCGCCCAGGGCAAGCGAGCCGGTATCGCCCATAAAGATGCTCGCCGGATAGCAGTTGAACCACAGAAAGCCCAAGCAGGCACCGGCACACGCGGTGCAGAAGATGGACAGGTTCACGTCTCCGTGCAAAAACGCCATGGCAGCCATGGCGAGCATGGCGATCATGGAGGTGCCGCCAGCAAGACCGTCAAGGCCATCGGTCAGGTTCACGGCATTAGAAAGACCGGCAATCATCAGCCAGCAAAAGACAATATAGAGCCACGGGAACGAATAGCCGCAGATGGTAGTCGAAAGCACGCCAAGGTCGATCGTCAACCCACCGGGAAAACGAATCTCGGGGGCGACGCCGCACCAGTTGACGGCAAGTACCGTAAAGGTGACACAGATAATGGTGAGGCCGATCATTTTGGCATGAGGCGTCAGACCGAGCGAGCGCCCATGCGTAACGGAGGTCAGGTCGTCGATCAGACCCAGCACGCCGGTCGCCAGCGTGGCGAGCAGCACGAGCACGAGCTCGGTGGTGAGCTTGCCCATCAGCAGGCAGGTCAGCGAGATCGCGACGAGGATGACAACGCCACCCATGGTGGGCGTTCCCTGCTTAACCAAATGACGCTTGGGGCCGTCGGCACGAACCTGCTGGCCGATACCCTCGACCTTGAGCAGCTTGATCCACCACGGCATAAGCAGCAGCGCAATGGCAGCGGCGATGCCAAGCCCCAAAAAAGCCTGATACGTTGGATACGAGGGATTGCCGAACATGGGCTAGCACACACCTTCCACAAAGCGGTCGAGCTCAACAAAGCGGGAACCCTTGACCAGTACAACATCATGTTTTTCAAGCGCGCCGCCCATGCGGTCGAGCACCTGCTGATAATCGGAGAACACCTGGATGCGGTCCTCGTCCATACCCATCATGCGCGCGGCATCGGCCATAAGCTGGGCCAGCTCACCACCAACGCACGCCAGCATGTCGAGCTTCTTGGCGGCGGCATAGGCGCCCACGAGCTCATGCATGCGAGGAGCCTCATCGCCCATCTCGCCCATCTCGCCCAGGATCGCCATGCGAGACCCCGTGCACGAAAGCGAGCACAGTAGATCGAGGCCAGCAGCCATGGATTCGGCACTGGCGTTATAGGAATCGTCGATGACGCGGGCACCGCTCTCGGCGCGCTTGATCTCCTGGCGGTGACCGGTGATTGTGAGGCTCCGAAAGGCAGCATCGATCTGCTCGGGCGTCACGCCCAGGCGATAGGCAACCGCGGCGGCCTTAACGGCATTGGGAACGGACTGCACGCCGGGGATGGCAAGCATGGTATCGATTGTCTCGCCCTGGCCAAAATCGAGCGTAAAGACCGGATGGCCCTCGTCGTCGACGCGAATGTCGCGCGCGCGGATCTCGTCGTCGTCCGAGACGCCGGCCATCATCACGTCAATACCCGCAGGCTGGGCGAACGTATCGCGAATAAACGGCGTAAAGTCGTCCTCGCCGCCCAAAACCAGCAACGGCGAGAAGTCGCCGGCGGCGCACATGCCCTGGACAATCTCGGACTTGGCGCGGGCGATGTTCTCGCGGCTGCCCAGAATACCGATGTGGGAGGTTCCGATCTTGCTCACGATGGCAAGATTGGGGTTGGCAGACTGGGACAGGCGCTCAATCTCATGAAAATGGTTCATGCCCATCTCGAGCACCAGGACCTCGGTATCGGCCGGAGCAGAAAGCACCGTGAGCGGCATGCCAATCAGGTTGTTGAAATTGCCTTTGGTGGCCCAGACGCGATAACGCTTGGCGAGCACGGCGGCGAGCACGTCCTTGGTCGTCGTCTTGCCAATCGAACCGGTAATGCCGACGACCAGGCAGCCAAGCTCCAAGCGATATACATGCGCCAGGCGCAGCAAGAACTCCTCGGGGTCGTCGGTCATCAAGATGGCGCATCCCTTGTCCTGCGCCAGCGAAACCAGCTCGGCATCGGGCTCACGCGTCATCACGACGGCACCGGCACCCGACTCGATGGCACGGGAGGCAAAATCATTGCCGTCGACCTTTTCGCCGGGGAAGGCGACAAAGATCGTCCCCTCCTCGACCTGACGCGAGTCGATAACGCACCCGCGGCATACCCGATCGACTTCTTCCGTCACGGTTCGGGCCCCCGTTGAGGCCGCGAGGTTGTTGACGGCGATCTCTATCATTGCAGCTCCCCTGTAAACCTAATAATGCTATCGGCGTATTGTATCCCAGTGCCATGCGCGCGTGGTGCAGGGCATGTGAACACCCTTCAGATCAAACGGCAGACCACGCTCAAGATTCTAACCCCCTACTTCGTGCGCGGGATACCCAGCACGTCGAGTGCGTTGGCCATAATGGACTGGAATGGCACCGCGGCGGCATCCGAGCCGCTCGGCGTTCCATCGAGTGTGATATAGCACAGCACCTTGGGCGATTGTGCCGGTGCAAAGCCCATAAAGGACGACATATAGTTCTCCTTGAGGTAACCGCCGTTCTCGTCAGCACGCTCGGCCGTACCGGTCTTGCCCGCCACGTCATAGCCATCGACCGCACCGCCAACGCCCGTGCCTTCGGACACGACCGTCTGCATGCACGATGTCACCTGGGCGGCAGCGTCCTCCGAAATCGCACGCTCGCCTTCGCCCCAGTCCTTCTCATCGCCCTTGCTGGACTTATAGAAGTGCGGAGTCATCATCACACCGCCGTTCGCGATGCCGCCCACGGCACGTGCGACCTCAATCGGCGAGACAGACAGCGCCTGGCCAAAGCTCATCGAGCCTAGCGTGGCGCCGTCGTACTGGTCGCGCTCCTTGACGATACCCAGACTCTCACCCGGAAAATCGACACCGGAGCTATGACCGATGCCCCACTTGTCCACATAGGTGGCAAAATCATCGGCGCCGATCTTGCGTCCCACCAGGACAAAGCCCACATTGGACGAACGGCGCATCATTTCGCGCACGTCCATGGTCATGGTGTAGTCGCGCTTATCGGCGTCGGTAACGGTGTCGTCGCCAACCTTAATGCTCGCCGGCACCTCAAACGACGTGCTCGAACGCACGGCGCCCAAGTCGAAGCCGGCACCGGCCACAAGTGTCTTAAAGACCGAGCCGGGCTCGTAGGCATCGGTAACCAGGCGCAAGTTCATGTCCTCGGTCTTGGCGTTTTCCAGATCGGTCTGGTCATATGTCGGATACGAGCATGCCGCCAGAATCTCGCCCGTCGTGGGATCGGTGACCAGGGCCGAGCCATTCTTGGCCTTGGTCTTTTCGACCGCCTCGGCCAGGGCGTCCTCAGCGGCACGCTGGATATTGACATCGAGCGTCGTCACGATGTCCACGCCGTCAACCGCCGCCACCTTTTTATAGGCGCCGCCCGCGATATAGCTACCGTCCCTCGCCCGCTCGCGCACCAGCGAACCGTTCGTTCCGGTCAAAAGCTTGTTGTACTGCTTCTCAAGGCCCGTCAGACCGTCGTTGTCCACGTTTACCACGCCAAGCACCTGCGATGCCAGGTTGCCATAAGGATATACGCGCTTCATGGCCTGCTCAAAGAGCACGCCGGGCAGGTTCTTCTTCTCCAGCGCCGCAGCATCGTCCTCGTCCACCTGGCGTTTGATATACACCCAGGTGCCATCGGACATAACGAGATCACGACAGGTTTTCTTATCGATGCCCGTAGCTTTGACCAGTGCCGAGACCGTCTTGTCAACATCCTCGATAAGCTGAGGATTCACGGCGATGTTGCGGCATTCGACCGACGACGTCAGCACGTTGCCGTTACGGTCGTAGATGGTACCGCGCTTGGCATACAGCGTCTGCGCAAGCAAGCGACGTGCATCGGCACGGTCGCGTAACTTATCGGCTTCCACGATTTGATAGTCGACAAGGCGAAGGACGCCCAAGCCCAAGCCAAACCCGATGAAGCCCATGACGGCTTTGCGACGGGGCAGCGGCGTGCCCGTGAGCCATTCGGTCGACGAGCTCTTGCGCGGTCTGGTGTTATGCATTTGAAGACCACTCGAGCCACGGAGACGCGACGCGGGGTCGTTGCCATAGGACGGCCTCGCGTTGTAAGATGGCCGACCCGTTCCTTGATAACCAGAACGTCCCCGCGATGAGGGACGTCCAGAACCGCGACCCCCGTCGGAACCGCGGCGATAGTCATTTGTCATACTCAGCTACCGTCTTGTTACTGAGCGGTCGCGGTCGAGCTAGCGCCCGCGGCTGCATCCTGCGAAAAATCAAGTGTAACGCTCTCGCTGGGCTCCACCATGCCGTAAGCAGCAGCAAGGTCGCGAATGCGCGTGTCGGCGCCATAGACCGAATGCATGACCTCCAGGTCGGAGCTCTCATCGGTTGCCTTCTCGAGCGTGTTGGTAAGCGCGGCGTTGCTGTTGAGCACCTGAGCCGTAACGCCGGCGAGCGCCACACGGGCGACACCGATCGTCATGAAGATGGCCGCAATGATGCAAAACGTTTTAAGAACGCTCATGAAAACCGGGCTTACCGCCTGGTTTGCCTGACGGCCCGCGCCCGTGTAGACATCAAAGCGCGGCGTGCGCTGCTCGCGGGGAGCAGCGGGGGCCTGCGGTGCCTCACGATAGGCGGGCATGGCGTTCATATCATAGGCGAGTGCTGCGTTTGAGGTGTTGTAGCCCATGATATGCCGCCTCCCATCCCGAGTACGTTGGTAGTGTGTTTAAGCTTCGTTTGTGGTACGAGCGGGAGGTCCAATATCGCGCGGTCGCGTCTACAGACGCTGCGCCACGCGGATCTTGGCTGATCTCGCCCGAGGGTTGCGCGCAACCTCATCGGGTTGGGCAACCAGGGGTTTGCGGGTGATGACCTTGAGTATCGGCACGTTGCCGCACACGCACACCGGAATCTCCGGCGGACACGTGCACCCCTGGCTCATCTCCTTAAAGTGGTTCTTTACGATACGGTCCTCGAGCGAGTGATACGAGATGACGCAGATGCGTCCGCCCGGGTTGAGCCACCTTGTGGCGGCGTCAAGCCCTCGCTCGAGCACATCGAGTTCGTGATTGACCTCGATGCGAATGGCCTGGAAACTTTTCTTGGCTGGGTGTCCGCCATGCCGACGGGCGGCAGCGGGGATACCAGCCTTGATGATCTCGACAAACTGACCGGTGGTTTCGATCGGTTCATGCTCGCGGCGGCGCACGATCTCACGTGCGATCTGCGAGGCGAACTTCTCTTCGCCGTAGACGCGTAGAATCCGGGCGAGGTCGTGTTCGTTATAGGTGTTGATGACCTCAGCTGCGTTTAAGGTGTTGTTACCCGGATCCATCCGCATGTCCAATGGGGCGTCCTCGTTGTACGAAAAGCCCCTGCCAGGGATATCGAGTTGCGGCGACGAAACGCCCAAGTCGAACAGGAAGCCATCGACCCCGGGCACCTCGGCCGAGCACAGCAGCTCGTCCAAGTCGCCGAAGTTGCCCTTCAGCAGCTGGTGCGGTACGCCGGGAACCTCGCGGTCCAGACGGGCGCCAGCGGCCTCGAGGGCCATGTCATCCTGATCGACGCCGAGCAAAAGGCCGGTCTCCCCCACCTGCGCGGCCATCTTTACCGAATGGCCGGCACCGCCAAGGGTGCAGTCGCAGACGACGGAGCCGCTCTTTAGCTGCAGCGACTCAAGCACTTCGCCGAGCATGACAGGTTCATGCCGATATTCTTGTGTCAAGATCCCACGCTCCATCCGTTACTCGTGCCTTGCCCTTACGAGAAGAAGAGGTCCAGCAGGGCCTCGTCATCATCGTCCTCATCGGCCGTAGCGCGGTCCCAAACCTCAAGGTGGTCGTAGTTGCCCACAACCGTGACCTCGCGGTCGAGGTTCGCCTGCTTGCGGAGAGACTCAGAAAGACCGATACGACCCGCGCTGTCCACATCCATCGACGTGGTGCGCTTGTTGATCGCCCTCATGAGCTTCTGGTCGTTGATGTCACGCGGGTTAAAACCCTCGTGGCCCTCACGACCCGCGAAGAGTCCTTCGACCCACTTATCGAAGGCCTCGGCAGAGAACACGTACAGAGCATCGACATCCAGGGCTTTAAACACGCGAACGTGCTCTCCAAGCTCCTCACGAAGGGGTGCAGGCAGGGACAGACGACCTTTTGCATCGAGATTGCGCTCGTATGCACCCGTCATTCCCATGTGCGCCCTCCCCTCGGTTACTCAGATGGCACGTACGCGGGGAACCACCCCGCCTGTCGACGTCATCAATATTATGGGGAACC
>UQTN01000017.1 GCA_900543945.1 uncultured Collinsella sp.
TTAGGCCTCGTCGGTCTCGTGCGGGGTAATAGCCTCGACGGCAGAGACTGCCTTGGGCAACATGCCATCGGGCAGCGCGGTCTCGACCTCGCCCTTATCGCAGGCCTCGGCGAGTGCCGGATTAATGGGAAGCTGGCCCAAGATGTCGAGGTTATAGCGCTCTGCGACCTCGGGGAGCTTGCTCTTGCCAAAGACCTCGATCTTCTTGCCGCAGTCGGGGCACTCAATATAGCTCATGTTCTCGACAATGCCCAGAATGGGGACGTTCATCTTCTCGGCCATGTTGACCGCCTTGGCGACGATCATCGAGACCAGATCCTGCGGGCTCGTGACGATGACGATGCCGTCGACCGGCAGCGACTGGAAGACGGTGAGCGCGACGTCGCCTGTTCCCGGAGGCATGTCGACCAGCAGGTAGTCGATGGGGCCCCACGAGGTCTCGCTCCAGAACTGCCTAATGGCGCCTGCGATGACCGGACCGCGCCAAAGGACGGGGTCGGTCTCGTTTTGGAGCAGCAGGTTGGAGCTCATGACCTTGACGCCGTGCTCGGAGATTTCGGGCAGCATAAGGTTGCCAAGGGCATGGACGTGGCGTCCACTCATACCGAACATCTTGGGGATAGAGGGACCGGTGATGTCGGCATCGAGGACGCCGACCTTGTGGCCGTGACGGGCAAGCTCGGTGGCGATGGCACCGGTGACAAATGACTTGCCGACACCGCCCTTGCCGGAAAGCACGGCGATGACGCGCTTGACCTCGGACAGCGTGTTCTCCTCAAATTGCGACGGCGACGTTTGTCCGCCGGCGGCCTGTGCGTGTTCGCAACCCATGTATGACTCCTTTGTATATGCTGGGGCCGGGGCCCCGCGATGTGACACGAGCGTCATTGTACCCTCGTTTGCGAGCGGGAGTCATTTGCGATGCGTTTGGGCCGAGCGTGCTTGCAATACGATGGGCCCAAGCGAATGGGCGGGCTTACTGAACTTTGCTGGCGAACTCGAGGTATTGCATGCGCTGCAGCTTGTCGATCGTCGAGGCGTAGGGGCTGTCTTCCGATTCCAAGTCGTAGCGCAGCCCGTCGGCACCGAGATAGCCGGCGACATTGATGGTGGGCACATCTGACCTTGTCGCAAGCAGGGCCTTTTGGTAATTGGTGAGCGGGGCGCCGATCTTATTAAGGGTAATGGCTGCAATCTCGTTTGCCCCGACGGTGTCGTAGACGTTGAGCTCGGTATTGCCGGCGATCTCATAGTTAGCCCAGACGAGATATGTCGACTGATAGATACGGAAAGCGTGGCTTGCCGTATCTTCCTGAGGGTACAGCTCGTCGTTGAGAGTCGTTGCGGCGCTCGGCTGATGGTCGCCAAAAAAGACAAGAACAACCGGTCTGCCGATGTTGCGGAGCTCGTTGATAAAGTACTCGAGGTCCCGGTCGGATGCGTTGATGCAGGTGAGATAGGTGTTGAGCGCGCTGTTGGCGCCTTCGCTGGCTCCCTCGACCCAATAGTTTGTCAGCTCTTCGGCGGGAACGGTGCCATAGTCGTAGCCGCCGTGATTTTGCATCGTGACGTCAAAGATGAACTGCGGCGCTTCGTCGGTTCTAAGCAGGTCGAGTATCTTGTCGTAGGTGGCGTAGTCGCATACGCCGGCATGGTAATAGGGCGCACCTTCGAAATCGCCGATTGAAAGAAAGTCTCCAAAGCCCAGCTGCTGATAGATTTTATCTCGATGGTAGTTGACGGGGTTTTGCGGGTGCATAGCGGTAGTGGTATACCCAAGCTCTTTAAGGTCCTTTGCCAGGCTGTTTACGCCATTCATCTGATACAGCTGATAGGGGATCTTGCCTAATCCGACAAAGGCCGTTGTCGCTCCGGTCAAAAATTCGAATTCGGAGTTCGCCGTTCCGCCACCGGCGACCGAAGCGAGCATGGTGCCGCGAACAAGTGTGTCGGGAAGCGAGTTGTAGAATGCGGGGCCGGAGTACCCGGCCGCCTGGAGCTGCTCAAAGCACGAAAGGTCGCTAAAACTCTCGTTCATGATGGCAACAATCGTCGGCTTGATTTCATTGAACTGGGCAACGGCCGCCGCGCGCTGTTCGCTCGAGCCATATGTGCTGTCGTAGACGGCGGCGAGCTCCTGCTCGATGCTCTGCGCCTCATCGGGCGTATAGTCTTCGGGCTTCTCAATGGGCAACTCGTTGACCATTTCGGTGAACGAAGTGATAAAACCCTGAGACGCATACGTGGTGATGGGCTGCCAACGGTCAAATCCAAAATCCAGCGCCTGCTCCAAGTCGATGTTGGAAAAGCCTGAGAGCCCCACAACGGTCACTAGCAGAAAAGCACAGAGGTTAGCGGCGATAGCGGGGAAGACATGGGTGGGCGTACGGAGCTTTCGCGGTCGGATGAGCGAAAGAAGCCCCAGGGAAATCTCCAGCAGGGCGAGAGAGGTTACGATTCCGGCGGTAAAGGTAAACTCGTATCCCTCGCTCACTTCCATTGCGGTGCCAAGGGCCAAGATATCGCTTGGCAGGATGGCTTCGCCTTTAAACGTTATGACGAAGTGCTCGGCAATGCCAAGGACGCAACAGACGACGGGCACGAGGACCATGACGCCTCCATGACGCTGTCCCAGCAAATAAAGGGAGAGCAGAACCGTCGCGAGCAACCCGACGGAAAACCCGAATGAGTTGGCGGGAATGCGATAGAACGTTTCGTTGCAGGCAATTTCGATTGAAACGAACGAGAGCGCTGAAACAGCGGCGATGACAAGGATGTCGCGGCAAATACAGGCAACCGTTCCCGTCGCAAGGTCGGTTTGGTCGATAAGTCCCGAAACCAAGGGCTCGACAAGAAGCATGACGGCGGCAGCACCGAGCGCCGAATAAGAAAGGACCCATAGGGAGCTGCCCTCATTTACGAGCGATTGATTCGTAATCCATGCAGCTACCACGCCGAGCGGGATGAGGAGCGTCGCGCACCAAAAGACGCGGGCAATGGGTGGCTTTTCGTTGCGTTTGATTGAAAAATACACGCGCACGACGACGGCGGCCACGATAAGGACGGCGATGAATATGGGCAGATTGGCCATGTCGCTCGAAGTGATTTCAAGGGGGATATCTTCGGTCATGGACGTTCCTCTGGTACAGCAAATTAAGTTCAGTATTAGATTACTGTAACCTTTCCACGGCATTTCGAGAAACAAAGCGCCCGATACGCAAAGCTAAAGGTCTGCGAATCTTGTATTACGAACATCTGTGCGCGTCGAGTGCGCTAAACTCATCGGCAGTATGATTCGATGCAATAGGAGGCAAGGAGCTTCCATGTCTGATTCCTCTATCGTTATTCGCGGCGCTCGTGAGCACAACCTCCGTGATATCGATGTTTCCATTCCGCGTGACCAACTCGTGGTCATTACCGGTCTTTCTGGCTCGGGCAAGAGTTCGCTGGCATTCGACACTATCTATGCCGAGGGCCAGCGTCGATACGTCGAGAGCCTTTCGAGTTATGCGCGCCAGTTCTTGGGCCAGATGGACAAACCCGACTTGGATTCAATCGACGGCCTTTCGCCGGCGGTGTCGATCGACCAAAAGACGACATCTAAAAACCCTCGCTCGACGGTTGGCACCGTAACCGAGATTTATGACTATCTGCGTCTGCTGTTCGCCCGTGTGGGCACCCCGCACTGTCCCGAATGCGGCCGCGTCATTGAGCGCCAGACGACCGACCAGGTCGCCGATAAGGTCCTGGCGGCGGGGGAGGGCCGCCGCGCGTTTGTGCTGGCACCGGTGGTGCGCGGGCGAAAAGGCGAGTACACCAAGCTGTTTGAGGACCTTCGCGCCGAGGGCTTTAGCCGCGTGCGTGTCGACGGCGAGGTTCGCTCGCTTGATGACCCTATCGATTTGGATAAGAAATTCAAGCACGATATCGAGGTCGTGGTCGACCGCATCGTGATTCGCGAGAACTCGCTGGGCCGTATTGCCGAGTCCGTTGAACAGGCGACTGCGCTGGCGCACGGCAATGTGAACGTATACTTGCTGCCCGACCGCGACGCTCCCGAGGGGACCGAAGGCGAGTTGCTGGAGTATTCGCTGGCGTTAGCGTGCCCGGAGCATGGACACTCCATCGATGACCTGCAGCCGCGTGATTTCTCGTTCAACGCGCCCTATGGCGCGTGCCCCGAGTGCGATGGCCTGGGCTTTAAGAAGACGGTCGATGCCGAGGCCCTAATCGAAGACCCCTCGAAGTCGATCGCCGACGGGGTCTTTGGCAGCCTGTTTGGCAACTCTAACTACTATCCGCAGATTTTCGCTGCGGTCTGCAAACACTTTAAGGTGAGCGTCGATACGCCGTGGGAGGATCTGCCTCCGCGGGTGTGTCGTGCGTTTTTAGACGGCATGGGCGACCAGAAGATTTCGGTCGACTATCAAAAGCTCGATGGGCGCCGCAGCCAGTGGGACACCAAGTTCTCGGGTGTGCGCAATATCCTGTACGAGCGCTATACCGAGACGACGAATGAGAACACCAAGGCGCGCTTGGAGAAGTACATCCGCGAGGAGCCGTGCTCGAGCTGCCACGGCGCTCGTTTGCGCCCCGAGATGCTCGCCGTCACCGTGGGCGGCAAGTCCATTTACGAGGTTTGTTGTCTGTCGTGCCGTGAGTCGCTCGAGTTTTTTGAGGGCCTGGAACTCACCGAGCGCCAACAGTTTATCGGCGGACGCATCGTCAAGGAAATCCTGGAGCGCCTGCGTTTTCTGGTCGATGTCGGACTCGACTATCTGACCCTCGATCGTGCCTCGGCGACGCTTTCCGGAGGCGAGGCCCAGCGTATTCGCCTGGCAACGCAGATCGGCGCCGGCCTCATGGGTGTCCTGTACATTTTGGACGAGCCATCGATTGGCCTCCATCAGCGCGATAACGAGCGCCTGATCAAGACGCTTGAGCGCCTACGCGATATCGGCAATACCGTCATCGTCGTCGAGCATGATGAGGATACGATTCGTGCTGCCGACTATGTGATCGACATGGGCCCCGGCGCGGGCGTGAACGGCGGACACGTAGTCGCGGCGGGAACGCCTGCCGATATCATGGCGTGTCCCGAGTCGATGACGGGCGCTTATCTGACCGGCAAACGAATGATTCGGGTTCCCGATGAGCGCCGCAAGCCCGGTCGCGGCTGCCTTAAGATCACGGGCGCCCGCGCCAACAACCTCAAAAACGTTACCGCCAAGATCGAGTTTGGTACGCTTACGGTCGTTACCGGCGTGTCGGGATCGGGTAAGAGCTCCCTGGTTACCGACACTATCGCACCTGCCCTTACGAATGCCATTCACCGTTCGACGCGCCCTGTGGGTCCGTATAAGAAAATCGAGGGCATCGAGTGTATCGATAAGGTTATCGATATCGACCAGTCGCCGATTGGCCGCACGCCGCGTTCCAACCCTGCTACGTACATTGGCCTGTGGGATGATCTTCGCGCGCTGTTTGCGAGTACGCCGGAGTCGAAGGCGCGCGGCTACTCGCCGGGACGTTTCTCCTTTAACGTGAGCGGCGGTCGCTGCGAAGCATGCAAGGGCGACGGACAAATTAAGATCGAGATGCACTTCCTTCCCGATATCTATGTCCCCTGTGAGGTCTGCGGCGGCAAACGCTATAACCGCGAGACGCTTGAGGTCACCTACCGTGGTAAGACCATCTCGGACGTGCTCGACATGAGCGTCACCGAGGCACTGGCCTTCTTTGGGAATATCCCGCAGATTAAGCGCAAGCTCCAGACGCTGTACGATGTAGGCTTGGGCTACGTGAGCCTGGGCCAGCCCGCTACGACGCTCTCGGGCGGCGAGGCGCAGCGTGTGAAGCTCGCCAAGGAGCTTCATCGACGCCAGACGGGCAAGACGTTCTATATTTTGGATGAGCCGACGACCGGCCTTCATTTTGAGGACGTCCGCCAGCTGCTCGATGTGCTGCAGCGCTTGGTCGATGCGGGCAACACGGTGCTGGTGATTGAACACAACCTTGATGTCATCAAGGTTGCCGACCGCCTGATCGATATGGGCCCCGAGGGCGGTAACGGCGGCGGAACCGTCGTGGTTTCGGGCACACCGGAGCAGGTTGCGGACTGTCCGCAGAGTTATACGGGCAAGTTTTTGGCGCCGTTGCTCAGGCGTGACCGGGAGCGTCAGGCTCAACTTGATGCTCAATAAATAGGCGATTCAGTTTATGGGCGCCATCGACTCCTTGTGATTCGATGGCGCTTGCTGTGTCGAAGTGACGTATGCAGCCGAATTGGACATATACTTAATCCTTGCGTCCGAATGCGAGGGAAAGGATATGCCATGGCAAAGGCTGTAAAGACGCCAAAAACCAATGCGATGCGCGAGCTGGAAAGCGCCGGCATTTCCTATGTTCTACATACGTACGAAGACGATGGTGATGAGTCGGCGGGCCTGGGGGTCGCGATTTCGGAGCAGCTTGGCGAGGAGCCCGGACAAGGATTTAAGACCTTGGTCTGCGTGACGCCGTCCAACGACCACGTCGTGTGCTGCATCCCTGTTGCCGACGAGCTCGATCTAAAGTCCGCCGCGCGTGCCGCGGGGGAGAAGTCCTTGGCCATGATGCATGTGAAGGATTTGCTTGCGGCGACTGGCTACGTTCGCGGCGGCTGCAGTCCGGTCGGTATGAAAAAACGCTACCGGACGCTCATTGATGAGACATGTGTCCTTTGGGATACCATTTTTATTTCGGGAGGCAAGCGTGGTTATCAGCTTGAGCTTGCACCCGATGATTTAATTGCATTTTGCGGGGCGACGGTCGCCCCGATTACGAGAGAGGACTGAGCGATGCCGCAGGAAGAATTGAAGTGCGGAGCTCATTTTGCAAAAGAATCTGCGCCTCAGACACCCTCATCCGAAGCTTCTTCGTCGCGAGACGACACTGACGACATGGGCTCGTCGGACTACTCCACGGTTGGTCGTTCCGCCGGGCTTATGACCATCCTGACCATCGTGTCTCGCGTCACCGGCTTTATCCGCACATGGGCAATGGCGGCCGCTATCGGCATGTCGCTGCTCTCGTCCTCCTATCAGGTCGCCAACAACCTGCCCAATATGCTCTACGAACTCGTGATGGGCGGCATGCTCGTGACGGCGTTTTTGCCCGTGTACATGGGCGTGAGGCGTGAGCAGGGTCGCGAGGCCTCGAACGAGTACGTGGGCAACCTGCTCGGTATTCTGCTATTGGTGCTGGGTGGCATTTCGTTGCTGGGGACCGTGTTCGCTCCGGGCTTTATTTGGACGCAATCGTTCCTTTCGGGTGACGGCGGCAGCATGGATACCGCTGCGTTCATGTTCCGTTTCTTCGCCATCCAGATTCTGTTTTATGGTTTGGGCTCGGTGTTCTCGGGCGTTCTCAACGCACACCGCGACTACTTCTGGTCGACGTTTGCCCCGGTCCTCAACAATGTGATCGTCATTGCGAGCTTTATGGGCTTTGCGCCCGTGTCCGCACAGTTTGGCGAACGTGCCGGCATCATCTTGATTGCGGCCGGTACGACCCTCGGTGTCTTTGTTCAGATGGCTTGTCAGATCCCCGCGCTTGGCAAGCACGGCGTGCATCCCCATATCCATATCGACTTTAAGGACCCCGCACTGCGCCAGACGATTGCGCTCGGTATCCCGACGCTGCTCGCCACGGTGTGCATGTTTGTCTCGACTTCTATCACCAACGCTGCTGCGCTGGTGGTCCAGCCCGAGACTGGTCCTTCCGTCATCGCCTATGCGCGCCTGTGGTACACGCTGCCCTACGCGCTGATTGCCGCCTCGCTTTCGACGGCGCTCTATACCGAGCTCTCTCACGACGCACAGGAGAAGGATTACGACAGCGTTCGCACGGGCATTTCGCGTGGCGTCGCCCAGATGCTGTTCTTCCTGGTTCCGTTCGCGCTGTACCTGATTGTCTTCGCGCGTCCGCTCAACATGATCTACTGCGCTGGCAAGTTCGATGAGTCCGGCGTGGCGCTGGTGTCCGAGTTCCTTGTCTACCTGGCGTTCTCGCTGCCGCTCTACGGCGTGGTCGTGCTGATGCAGAAGAGCTTCTCTGCCTTGCTCGACATGAAGCCCTATAGCCGCTATTGCCTGTATTCCGCCATCGGCCAGGCCGGCTCGGTTCTGCTGTTTGGCGTTGTACTGGGCTTCGGTATGCCGGCAATCGCGCTTTCGTATGTCGTCGACTACGTGATCTTGGTCGGTTGCTCGCTGTGGTGGCTGCGTCGTCGTCTGCGTGGTCTTCAGGTTAAATCTATCCTGCATGGCGGTTTCTTTGGCCTTTTGCTCGGTGGCCTGGGTGCTGCCGCAGGCGCCGGCGTCATGTGGGCGCTTGAGCACTTTGTCGGGGCACTTGGCGGCTCGATTCTGATTACTCTTGGCTACGTTTGCGTTGCGGGTGTCGTCTCGCTTGCTGTTACCTTTGGCCTTGCCGTCGTCCTTAAGATGCCCGAGGTCTCGGCGCTGATTCGTCGCAAGTAGGTGCGCGTGGCCGGTCACGACAACATTCCAACGCTTGCCGAGCAGGTTTCGCGCGTTCCCACGCAGCCCGGCTGCTACCTTTGGAAAGACGCCAAGGGCGATGTCATCTACGTGGGCAAGGCGAAAAACCTGCGCGCCCGTATGCGTCAGTACGTGACGCTGCAGGACGAGCGCCAGAAGATCCCGCTGATGATGCAGCTGGTGGCGAGCTTTGACTATATCGTGGTGGAGACCGAGCACGAGGCGTTGGTGCTCGAGCGCAATTTGATTGGTCAGTACCATCCGTACTTTAACGTCGACCTCAAGGATGACAAGAGCTACCCCTTTATCGCCATTACAAAGGGCGACCTGTATCCCGCTATCAAATACACGCGTGAGCGTCATAAGCCGGGAACGCGCTATTTTGGACCTTATACCGATAGCCGCGCGGCACGTGAGACGATAGATACGCTGCGCAAGGTTATCCCCATCTGCTCCGCATCCTGTGCGGAGTGGCGTCGTTGTCGCCGTATCGTCGAGTCCCACAAGGGCGAGGAAGACATCGTCAATATGATTTGCGCGCAAAACGGGCGCCCCTGCTTTGACTACCATGTCGGGCGCGGCCCGGGTGCGTGTGTCGGCGTGATTTCCCCGGCAGACTATGCCAAGAACGTCAAGCGTGTCGAGCGCTTTTTGTCGGGCCATCGCAAGGATGTCGTCGATGAGCTGACCTCCGAGATGACGGATGCCGCTGAGGCGCTCGACTTTGAGCGCGCGGCACGCGTCAAACGTCGTTTGGAGGTCATCAGGGGTCTGGACGATCGTCAGCAAGTCGTTTTTCCCTCCAGTGTCGATATAGATGTCATCGGTTTCTATCGCGAGGAGACCATCTCCGCCGCTTGCGTCTTCGTCGTTCGCGAGGGCCGAACAGTTCGCACCTGCGAGTTCATTCTCGACAAGGGTCTTGATGTTGACGAGGAAGAGCTCCAGTCGGGCTTTCTTAAGCGCTATTACGACGAGACGGCTGATATTCCAGCTGAGGTCAACCTTTCCGTCGAGCTTGAGGATGCGGAAGCGCTGGGGGAGTGGCTTGCGGGCAAGCGTGAGCGTTCCTGCCATCTCCATAGGCCGCAGCGTGGCGAAAAGCACCGTCTGCTCGATATGGCATCCAAAAATGCGCGCCATGCCCTCATGCGCTACATGATGCGAACGGGGTACGCTGACGACCGCACCAATCAAGCGCTCCTGGAGCTCGAAAGTGCGTTGGCGCTGCCATCGCCGCCGTTGCGTATCGAGTGCTTCGATATCTCTACACTGCATGGCACCTTTACGGTCGCCTCGATGGTGGTGTTTACCAACGGGCGCGCCGACAAGAGTCAGTATCGTCGTTTTAAAATTCAGGCCGAATTGGACGAGGCAAACGACTTCGTGTCGATGTCCGAGGTTTTGGGACGACGTTATGCTCCCGAGCGCATGGCCGACGAGCGCTTTGGCTCGCGCCCCGATTTGCTCGTTGTCGATGGCGGTAAGCCGCAATTGACCGCTGCGATCAAGCAACTTGAGGCTCTTGGGCTCGATATACCAGTTTGTGGCTTGGCAAAGGCCGATGAGGAGGTTTTCGTGCCTTGGGACGAGACTCCCGTCGTGCTGCCGACCGGGTCCGCGTCGCTCTATCTAATTAAACAGGTGCGCGATGAATCGCACCGTTTTGCCATCACGTTCCATCGCGAATTGCGCGATAAAGCCATGACGGTTTCGGTACTCGATGACGTTCCAGGCGTGGGACCCACCAGAAAACGTGCCCTTATGCGCCATTTTGGCTCGATGAAGCGTTTGCGCGCGGCGAGCGAGCAAGAGATCGCGGAAGTTCGAGGCATTCCTGCCGATGTCGCCAAAGCGGTTCACGAGGCGCTCGTTGCATGGAATGCCGAGCGCGCCGAGGCGGCGGCAAAGCAATCCGAAAACTAAACACGCCTCTAAACAACTGATATACATGATTGCGTGATTTTCAATCATTTATTTCACGGCGATTACCAGCCGATTTCGGGTTTAATTGACGCTAAAACGTTTGACTAGCCATGGTGAACAACCCTGCTATCCTGCGGGTTGACGAAGACTGATATCTCACCTCGTCGATACATACTGTCTGGCGAATCGTTTGTCAATGAATTCGGTGAACGGTAGCAAATACCGTTCAAGCGTATGTATGTATCGGTCGCCGAGCGCGGCACCTCAGTTGGGTTCGTCGGTAGGTAAGGTATATATCGTCCGCAAGTTGCGCGGGGGCACGTCTAGGCGCTCCCGGGTAAGATTCTCTATTGATAGGAGAAGACATGGCCATCATCAACAAGGGTATGTCCAGGCGTTCGTTCCTCGGCCTCACCGGCAGCGTCGCTGCTGTCGCAGGGCTTGGTCTCACCGGCTGCGGTGGCAGCTCTAGCGACGAGGGTTCCGCTTCCGGTTCCACCGATTCCGCCAACCGTGGCGGCGGCGTGATCACCGCTGGTTCCGCTTACGCTCCGTCCAGCTTCGATCCCGCCAGCACCGGCTCCGCTGTGGGCCTGGGTGCTAACTGGCACGTCGTCGAGGGCCTCTACGGCATCGATTACCACGACTACAGCACCTTCAAAGAGCTCGCCACCGACGATCCCAAGTCTGTGGACGACACCACTTTCGAGGTCACCATCCGCAAGGGCGCCAAGTTCTCCGATGGCACCGAGGTCACCGCTGACGATGTCGTTGCCTCCTACACCGCTTGCGCCGCTTCCGCTACCTATGCTCCGTTCTTCCAGCCCTTCGAGTCCATCGAGGCCAAGGACGCCAGCACCGTGACGGTCAAGACCAAGGTCCCCAACTTCTCCCTGCTCAAGGATCGTCTGGCCATCGTCCGCGTTACCCCGGCCACCCAGACCGAGGAGGATCGCGCCAAGCAGCCGATCGGCTCCGGCCCCTGGATGTACGACTCTATCTCCGATACCGAGATCACCCTGGTTCCCAACCCCGAGTACAACGGTGAGTATGCTGCCGAGGATAAGAAGATCCAGTACAGCATCCTGACCGACCCCACCGCTCGCGTTACCGCTCAGCAGGAGGGCTCCACGCTCGTTATGGAGCTCGTTACCGCTGACGCCGTCGACCAGCTCGAGAGCGCCGGCTGCAAGATTGATAACGTTCAGGGTTTCGGCACCCGCTTCATCATGTTCAACGTCGCCAAGGAGCCTTGGAACAACGTCAAGGTCCGTCAGGCTGTCATGTATGCGCTCGACACCGAGAAGATGGTCAGCAACACCTTCGCCGGCCTTGCCACCGCTGCCAGCTGTTACCTGCCCAAGAGCTTCACCAACTATCATGAGGCTTCCACGGTGTACAAGACCGACGCCAAGAAGGCTAAGAAGCTCATCGAGGAGTCTGGCATCACCCCGGGTGCCATCACCCTGCGCACCACCGACAACGAGCAGATTAAGGGCATGGCCGCCCAGGTCAAGAATGACCTCGACGCTCTCGGCTTCGATGTGACCATCCAGACCGATACCTCGCCGGCCACCTACGCTGCCATCGACGGCGGCGAGGCCTACGATATCCTCCTTGCCCCTGGCGATCCTTCCTGCTTCGGCGCCGACCCCGACCTGCTGCTCAACTGGTGGTACGGCGACAACGTCTGGATGCAGACCCGTTGCCCGTGGAAGGAGTCCGCTGAGTGGCAGAAGCTCCACGGTCTCATGGACGAGGCTCTTGCCGCCGAGGGCGATGAGCAGCAGAAGAAGTGGAACGAGTGCTTCGACATCATTGCCGACAACGCCGTTCTGTACCCCGTTGTCCACGTCAAGACCGTCTCCGCTTCCTGGGACGATCCGTCCACTGCGCCCAACGGCGAGGCCCTCGATGGCTTCAAGGGCATCGGCACGACGAGCATGTCCTTCAGGGGCGTTGCGACCGTCAAGGCGTAAGACTCGCTTGAGTCTGTATGCAGGATGTCGGTCGTTGGGACCGTATCCTCATAGTTGAAACAAAGACCCGGGCGACCTCGATGTCGCTCGGGTCTTGTAATGAGTATCCGTACTCATATACCAGTTGGTCCTACCGACAAAAGAAAGGGGAGAGAACGTGAACAACTTGCTACGTTTGATTGGAAGGCGTCTTGTGGCGCTGCCGATCATGGCATTGGGCGTCACCGTCCTGGTGTTCTTCCTTATGTCGTTCTCCAAGACCGACCCCGCCTACACGGCGTTGGGTGACGGTGCCTCGCCCGAGGCGGTTGCCGAGTACCATGAGAAGTATGGTCTGGACGACCCCTGGCCTGTGCGCTACGTGCGCTATATGGGCGATTTGATCCATGGTGACATGGGCACCTATGGTGCTGCTCGCAACTCCGTTGCCAAGCGCATCTCCACGGCCCTGCCCGTCACGATGCAGCTGACCTTCATCGGCCTTGCCATCGGTGCGGTCGTTTCGTTTTTACTCGGCGTCATCGCGGCACTGTATCGCGACAAATGGCCGGACCAAGTGATCCGCGTCTTTTCCATCGCCGGCTTGGCAACCCCGTCGTTCTGGCTTGCCGTTCTGTTGATCCTGCTGTTCTCTTCCTACCTTAAGGTGCTTCCGGCATCGGGTGCTCTGCCTCACTTCACCACGAATCCGGCTGGCTATCTGGGACGTATGATCATGCCCGCTATCGCCTTGGCATTTCCGCTGACGGGCCAGATGACTCGTATCGTGCGTACCGCCATGGTCGAGGAGCTCGATAAGGATTATGTCCGTATGGCTCGCGGCGCCGGCGTTCCCGAGAAGGTCGTCGTCGGCATCAACGTTCTTCGCAATGCGCTGATCACCCCGGTCACCACCCTCGGTCTTAAGATCGGTTACCTCATGGGCGGCGCCGTCGTCATCGAGGTTATCTTCAACCTCCCCGGCATGGGCACCGCGATTCTGCAGGGCGTTCAGGGCAACGAGGCGAACCTGGTTCAGGGCGTCGTTATCGTCGTTGCTCTTGCCTTCATCATCATCAACATCGTGGTTGACATGCTCTACCTGCTCATCAACCCGCGCATCAGGACGGTGTAGATTATGGTAAAGATTCGAGAGAAGCAAACCGAGCAGCTCGAGAAGGCTGCCTCCAAGGGGCTCAAGCTCGGTGGCTGGAAGAAGATGACGCTGTCTTCTAAGATTGCCGCCGTCGTGTTGGTGCTGGTCGCCCTGACTGCGATTCTGGCGCCCCTTCTTGCCCCCTATAGCCCGGTCGAGATTTTTACGGCTCGCCAGGCTCCCGGCAACGGATTTATCTTCGGTACCGACGATAAGGGTCGCGACATTCTGTCGCGCATGCTCTACGGTGGTCGTTACTCGCTGATTATCGGCTTTGGCGCCACTGCCATGGCTCTGGTCTGCGGCTCGGTCGTGGGCGCCCTTGCAGCGGTTTCGCGCAAGGCCGTCTCCGAGACGATCATGCGTATCTTGGACATCATCATGTCCATCCCGGGCATCGCCCTCGCGGCCGTCTTCGTCTCCATCCTGGGCAACTCCGTGCCGTCGATCATCTTCGCCATCGGCTTTATGTACACTCCGCAGATTGCCCGTATCGTGCGCGCCAACATCGTGTCCGAGTACGGCGAGGACTATGTCCGCGCGGTCATCGTTTCCGGCGCCAAGGCTCCGTGGATTTTAATCAAGCATGTTCTGCGTAACTGCATCGCCCCGATCATGGTCTTCACCGTTACCCTAGTCGCCGACGCCATCATCTTCGAGGCTTCGCTGACCTTCATCGGCGCTGGTATCCAGGAGCCCACCGCTACCTGGGGCAACATCCTCGCCGACGCCCGCGGCGGCGTGCTCGCCGGCCGTTGGTGGCAGGCGTTGTTCCCGGGCCTGGCCATCATGATCACCTGCCTGGCGCTCAACATCCTCTCCGAGGGCATTACCGACGCCATGGCCGCTGCTCCCTCCGCCGCCCTGGATCCGACCGATTCCTCCAAGCGCCGCGAGGCCGACCTGCTGGTCTCCGACCCCGTTCGCGCCTACAAGGAGCAGGCCCAGTCCCTCTCCGCTCGCCTTGGCGCCCTGCGCGATGTCGAGCTCAAGCGTGACGATCGCCATGTGCCCGACGAGTCTGTCGAACCGATTCTCTCGGTCCGTGACTTCTGCATTCAGTTTGAGCATCACGGTGATATCAACGTCGTCGACCATGTCAACTTTGACGTCCGTCCTGGTCAGACCATGGGCCTGGTGGGCGAGTCCGGTTGCGGTAAGTCCATCACCACGCTGGCCATCATGGGCCTGACCGACGACGATGAGCACCTTTCCGGCGAGGTCCTCTGGGAGGGCCGCGACCTGCTCAAGATGAGTAAGAAGGAGTGGTTCGGCCTGCGCGGTACCGATATCGCTATGGTCTATCAGGACGCCCTGTCCTCGCTCAATCCCTCCATGCTCATCTCTGCCCAGATGAAGCAGCTCACCAAGCGTGGCGGCACCCGTAGCGCCGAGGAGCTCCTGGAGCTCGTGGGCCTCGACCCCAAGCGTACGCTCGAGAGCTATCCGCACGAGCTTTCCGGTGGTCAGCGTCAGCGCGTTCTGATTGCTATGGCCCTTACCCGCGACCCCAAGCTGGTCATCTGCGACGAGCCCACGACCGCCCTGGACGTTACCGTCCAGAAGCAGGTCATCAAGCTGCTCAACGACCTTCAGGCCAAGCTCGGCTTTGCCATGATCTTCGTCTCGCATGACCTGGCGCTGGTCGCCGAGGTCGCCCATAACATCACGGTGATGTACGCCGGTCAGGTTATCGAGCAGGCGCCCACCAAGGAGCTGCTCACCAACCCGATCCACGAGTACACCCGCGGTCTTCTGGGTTCCGTCCTGTCCATCGAGAGCGGTTCGGGCCGCCTGCACCAGGTGCCCGGCGCCGTTCCGAGCCCGCGCGATTTCCCCAAGGGCGATCGCTTCGCGCCCCGCTCGAGCCATCCGCGTATTGGCCTGGACACCCGTCCGGTCTTCAAGCGCGTGCCCGGCACCGAGCATTTCTATTCCGAGCTCCCCGACGAGGTGCTCAAGGCAAATGGTTTGACCCCTCACGCGGAGGTGATGTAGATGAGCGAGACCGCAGTCAACGGCGTCGAGCCGATCATCTTCCTTGATGACGTCCACGTCACCTTTAGGACCCGTACCGGCTCGATTCTGCACCCTAACCTGGTTCACGCCGTCCAGGGTGTAACGATTAGGCTCATGCCCGGTCAGACGATCGGCATCGTCGGCGAGTCCGGTTGCGGTAAGTCCACCACCGCCAACGTCATGTGCGGCCTGCAGGCCCCCACGAGCGGCAAGGTCTACTTTAAGGGCAAGGACGTTACCAAACGTACCGCCGAGGACCGTCGCCACATGGGTCGCGTCATCTCGGTCGTGTTCCAGAACCCGGCCACGGCACTCAACCCCCGCATGGTCGTTCGCGAGCAACTGCTCGACCCCATGCGCGTCCACAACCTGGGTACCGAGGCCGAGCAGGAGAAGCGCGTCAAGGAGCTCTTGGAGCTCACCGGTCTGCCCAGCTCCGCCGCCGAGGTTCTTCCCGGCCAGCTTTCGGGCGGCCAGCGCCAGCGCGTCGCAATTGCCCGTGCCCTGTCGCTGAACCCCGATGCCATCATCGCCGACGAGCCAACCTCGGCTCTGGACGTTTCGGTCCGCGCGCAGATTCTGAACCTGCTGACCGACCTTAAGAAGGAGCTCGGCCTGGCCATGGTGTTCATCAGCCATGACATCCAGACGGTCCGCTATATCTCTGACGACATCATCGTTATGAATGGCGGCAAGATCGTCGAGCAGGGCGAGGCCAAGCAGGTCTTCCAGCACCCCCAGGACCCCTACACCAAGATGCTGCTCGGCGCTGCGCCGTCGCTGCTGCATCCCAAGCTCGGCGAGTAGCCTCGCTTTCCCTCCCGTGCGCCCGGTTCCCTTGCCGGGCGCACCTCCGTTGCGATTTCGAAAGGTTGGGTTCACGAGCCATGCCAAGTGCTCAGGAGCTACAACATCAATTTGGTGAATATCGAGGCGCCATGCCCCGTCCATCAGATTTCGATCTCTTTTGGAAGGATCGCATGGCCGAGGCCGACGCGGTCGGGCTTGACTATGCGATCGAGACGGCATCGGTCACAGATGCCGTGACCTGCCAGCTTTTCGACCTCTGGTATACCGGCATGTGTGGCGCTCGCCTGCATGCCAAGTACCTTAAACCCGTCTCGGACGAGCCCGTGCCATTGGTGCTTCAGTTCCATGGATATCCGGGTGCAAGCCGCAGCTGGTTTGAGCAGGCGTCGTTTGCGGGCATGGGCATGGCACTCATCGCCCTCGACTGCCCCGGTCAAGGAGGTCCCTCCGAGGACATTGGTGGATTTGAGGGCACAACGGTCGCGGGCCATATCGTCGCCGGTATCGACGGCGACCCGGCCAACCTCTACTATGTCCGCTTGCACCAAGATATTCGCATCCTGTGTCGCATCGTTCGCGAGCTCGAGGGCATCAATCTTGCCCGTGTGTTTGTGAACGGCGCGTCGCAGGGCGGCGGTTTGGGCATTGCGACCTGTGCACTTAACAGCGAGCTTATCAATCGCGCCGCCATCCTCTATCCCTTCCTGTCGGATTTCCGCCTGGTCTGGGACTTGGATGCCGACGACATTGCCTACGAGGGCCTGCGCTATTGGTCTCGCTGGTTTGACGAGGACTCGACTCGTATCGACGAAGCCTATGCCAAGCTGGCGTACTTCGATTCCAAGAACTTTGCCCCTATGGTCAAATGCCCCGTGCTGTTTGGCACCGGCACAGCCGATACCGTCTGTCCGCCAGCGACGCAGTTTGCGGTCTATAACAACCTGACCTGTGAAAAGCGTCATGAGTTCTTTGAAGGCTTTGGCCACGAGGAGATTCAGGATTTTGACGATCTGATCATTCCGTTTTTCTGCAAGGGAGGGGAGGCTCATGTCTAAGTGCGAGAGCAATGTCGGCGAGCTGATTGTCCCCGACCTTGTGGGGATTCCCGGGACGGTTTCGTCAAGGCTCTCTGAATATCGGGACTGGCACGGTGATGTTCAGGCAGATGTTTCTGATTTGGAGACATGTGCTATGAATCTTGAGATTCAAGGCCTGGCCATTACGGCGATCGATTTCGCCAATCCGTATGCCCGCTACTCCGAGGTTTCCTTTGAGCTTGGTGGCGATGTGGTCCACGCACGTTTGATCGAGCCTGCCGGTCGCGCCCGAGCATCCGAGCTTGTGCCGCTATGTCTGATGTTTCACGACATCGACCGACCCGTGCGGGGATGGCATCACATGACGAGGTTTGCGGCCATGGGATATGCCGTGCTTGCGCTGGACGATGAGGCGATTGGATCCAGCGAGCTGCAGCAGGGGATTGCCTCTCCTGCTTTTGTCAAGCGCGTCCGTTGGGGTTGCGCGATGGCGAAGGTGGCGCGCAATCTTGATGGCGTGGACCCCGACCGCATCTTTGCATGGGGCGAGGGCCTTGGCGGCGGAGTCGCGCTGGCGGTTTCTGCTCTGGACGAGCGGGGCCTCGCCTGCACGGCGGTTGCCAATCCAATTCCCGGTGGCCTCGAGGCGTTGTCGTCTCGGGTGCGTGGATCGGTGCTCATGGGCACATCGCTCATGGATGCCGTGAGTGATCCCAAGGGCCAGTTTGCCGTATTCAACGGTCTTGAGTGTGACCGGAGGCATATCATCTATGCCAAATACGCTCATGAGCGCATCAACGCGTTCGAAAACGAAGTCATCGACTTTTTTAACCAAACGTTCTACCCGTGTTCTTTGGCCTAGACGGCCTGGACACTGCCAACAAGAGTGGGTGGCATAGGGCCGCCCGCCAGACAACTAAGGAGATTCTTGTGGCAACTCAGAAATTCACCGGCGTTATCCCTCCCGTCGTTGTTCCCGATACCGAAGACCACCAGCTCGACGTTGCCTCCTTTGAGCGCAGCATCAACCGCATGATCGATGCCGGCGTCGATGGCCTGTTCTTCCTGGGCTCTTCGGGCGAGGTCGTTTTCTCCACCGATGAGCGTCGTCGCCAGATCATTGCCGAGGCCGTTCGTATCGTCGACCACCGCGTGCCCGTCCTGGTCGGCATCATCGATACCGAGACTGAGCGCATGATCGAGCACGGTAAGGTCGCTCAGGAGCTGGGCGCCGATGCGCTTGTCGCCACCTGCCCGTTCTATGCCCTGCAGGGCATGACCGAGGTCGAGGAGCACTTCCGCATCCTGCACGAGGAGCTCGACCTGCCCATCTTTGCCTATGACATTCCCGTCTGCGTTCACACCAAGCTCCCCTGGAAGCTCCTTGCCAAGCTCGGCGCCGAGGGCGTCCTTGCTGGCGTCAAGGATTCCTCGGGTGATGACATCTCGTTCCGCTATCTCGTTCAGGAGAACGAGAAGAACGGCCATCCGATGAGCATCCTCACCGGTCACGAGGTTGTTGTCGACGGCGCTTACCTCGGTGGCGCCGACGGTTCTGTCCCGGGCCTTGCCAACGTTGAGCCCGAGGGCTACGTGCGCCAGTGGAAGGCCGCTCAGGCCGGCGACTGGGCTACCGTCAAGGCCGAGCAGGATCGCCTCAATGAGATTTCGCACATCTGGGACGTCACCTCGGGCGTCCAGGGCTATGCCGGTGGCGTCGGCGCCTTCAAGACCGCTATGAACCTCATGGGCATCTTCGACAGCCCGACCATGCCGCGCCCGGTGAAGGCCATGACCGGCGAGAACGTCGAGGCGATTAGGAAGGTCCTTCAGGACAACGGTCTCCTGTAAAGCTTCCCAGGCACCCGACCTCGCCGTTCAACCGTGTGGCCATGACCCATTAGGTCAATGGCCACACGGTTTCTCGGCGATCTCGGACACCTGGAAAACCTTTACTGCGCTGTGACGGCTAGCCTGACGGCGCATTTCCTGTAGTTGTTTTTATCTCCGAAGGAGAGCGACATGGAGAACAAGTACGTCTGTTCTGTCGATATCGGCGGAACTAAGATCGCGACTGCCATCATGGAGTACCCGGCTGACGGTAGTGTGCCCCATCCCGTTTTTGAGGCCGAGGTTCCTACCGAGGCCCAGGAGGGCGGCGAGGCCGTCTTCCAGCGTATCGAGGCGTCTATCAAGGCCGCTCTTGAGGCGAATCCCGATGTCGAGGTTCTCGGTGTCGGTATCGGTGCCGCAGGCGTCGTCGATCCCAAGACGGGCGCCATTGCTTATGCCAATGAGATCATGCCCGGCTGGTCCGGCGTTCAGTTGGGGCCGCGTCTGCGCGAGGACCTTGGTCTTCCCGTTGCCGTTGTGGGCGACGTGCAGGCTCATGCTCTGGGCGAGGCCCACTGGGGCGTCGGCAAGGGCAAGTTCTCCGTCTTGTGCCTGGGAATCGGTACGGGCATCGGTGGCGCATATGTCGAGAACGGCCGCGTGATGCAGGGCTTCCATGGTGCTGCCGGTCATATGGGCCACATCGAGTGCTCGGCTGCCGCCGGCATTCCCTGCGCCTGCGGGCGTTCCGGCCATCTTGAGTCTGTTGCTTCGGGCACCTCGATTGGCCGTATGTACGACGAGCGCTTCGGTCGAGTTGACCCCAGCCGTCCTTCGGTCGGTCGCGACGTGAACGACCTGTGTCGTGCTGGCGACGCAAAGGCGACCGAGGTCATCCATGACGCCGGCTTTGCGCTGGGCGCCAGCTTGGGCTCGCTTGCCAATATTCTGGATCCAGAGGTCATCGTGCTTTCGGGCGGCGTAATTCATCAGGGTCCCGATTGGCGTTCGCAGACGTGGAAGGATTCGGTGCACGAGGGCTATGCCAGCCAGGCGCTCGATCCGCTCCAGGACACGCCGATTCTCATCGGGTCTCTGGAGGGCGATGCTCCGCTCATCGGTGCCGCCGAACACCTTCTTGCGTCGTTGAAGTAAACATAACTACCAAGTGCGCCTTCTGAGGTGCCGCAGATTGACGTGAAAGAGGAGCGAAGCGTACTTCGGTACGCGAGCGACGGTTTGAACGTCAAGGTGCGGTGTCTCAGAAGGCTGTTTTGAGAAAGGTTGAGTCGCACATGACCGTTGATCCTTTGATTCAATCCCTGAAGGGTAAGCTCGTCGTGAGCGTTCAGGCGTATATGGGCGAGCCGCTTCGTACGCCCGAGACCATGGCTCAAATGTCTCGCGCTTGCGAACTCGGCGGCGCCGCCGCCATTCGCTGCCAGGGCCTTGCCGACATTGCCGCCATTAAGGGTCGCTGTGAGGTTCCCGTCATCGGCCTGTGGAAGGATGGACACGAGGGCGTTTACATCACGCCGACGCTGCGTCACGCTCGCGCCTGCGTTGCTGCCGGTGCCGATATCGTGGCGATCGACGCCACCGATCGTCCGCGTCCCGATGGCAAGACCGTCGAGGATACCTTCCGCCCGCTGCACGAGGAGGGCGTGCTCCTGATGGCGGATTGTGCCACCATCGAGGACATTCGCCGTGCGGTTGATATGGGCTTTGACCTGGTATCCACCACGCTTTCTCACGGCGTCGCCGCCATCGACTGCACCATGGCCGATGGCCCCGACCTGCCACTCCTGCGTCAGGCGACCGAGGAATTCCCCGGTCTTCCCATCATCTGCGAGGGCCGCGTGCACACGCCCGAGGAGGCTCGCGCTGCGATCGATGCTGGCGCCTGGGCCGTTGTCGTCGGCACCGCCATCACGCACCCCACGAGTATTACGAGTTGGTTCAAGGCTGCGCTTGAGGCGTAAGACAGGCCTCGTATCCGCTCGGGGCGGTATACTCAATATAGGCAATTGACCGCGCGGGATCCGGGTTGCTGGGTCCCGCGCTTGTTTTTGGGAGGCAGCACATGCAAAAGGGAGATGCCATGGATGCGGCGGAGCGCTCGGAGCGCATCCCCGATATCGTCATCATCACCGGAATGTCCGGATCGGGCCGCACACAGGCCATGCACGTGTTCGAGGACATGGGCTATTTTTGCATTGATAACCTACCTCCGCGTCTCATCGCCCAGCTTGCCGAGCTCGTCGGCATCAATACGGGCGTGGGCAGGCATCTCGCCGTCACCTGCGATTTGCGTAGCCAGGGACTGTTTGACGAGTTGCTCGATGCGGTCGCCGCGCTCGAAGAGCGCGAGATGAGCTGCGACATCGTGTTCCTGGAGGCTTCTGACGAGGTGCTGATTCGTCGCTACAGCGAAAATCGCCGCCGTCATCCCATTGCCAAGCCGGGGGAGACTACGGCCGATGCCATTCAGCGCGAGCGCCTTCAGCTGCAGGGCGTGCGCGATCGAGCCGATATGATTATCGACACGAGCCGCCTGCGCACCTCTGCCCTGCGCAACAAATTGCGCATGGCGTTCTCCGAGTTGTCCGACCAGCAGCTCATGGACGTTCACGTGTTCTCGTTTGGCTTTAAGCACGGTATGCCCGTCGAGGCGGACATTATGATCGACGTTCGCTTCCTGCCCAATCCGTTTTACGATCCCGAGATGCGTACCATGACCGGTCTCGATAAGAAAGTCTCCGACTTTGTTCTGGACCATCCCAAGACCCAGGAGTTCTGGAAGGCCTGGACGCAGCTGCTCGATACGGTGATGCCGGGCTATATCGCGGAGGGTAAGCCGCAGCTTTCTATCGCCATCGGCTGCACGGGCGGACAGCACCGTAGCGTCGCCATTGCCGAGGCCACGGCCCGTTACCTGGAAGGCGCCCAGTATCACGTGAGCATCTCCCACCGCGACCTGTCGCGCGCCAACACGAAGGCATAGGCCTGCATGTCGTTTACCGCTGAGGTGCGCGACGAGCTTGCGCGCTGCGAACCCGAATGTGAATACTGCGATTTGTCGACGCTTGCCGCCCTGACGCGTGTGAGCGGTACGCTTTCGTTGGCCGGCTCCGGGCGGTATCGTTTGACGGTCGCGACCGAGACGGGAGCCGTCGCGCGCACGATGATCACGCTGACGCATCGCATCCTTAAGCTCAAAACGGAATTCACCGTTCGTAAATCGGTCTTGCATAAGGTCCGTAACTATCTCATTACCCTGCCCGATCAACCCGACCTGGACAAGGCTCTGGTGCTGCTGGGCATTCTAGACCGCAGGGGAGGGCTCGTTGCTGGTGTTCCCCGACACATCGTTGCCCGTCCCTGCTGCAGGCTTGCCTACATCCGCGGCGCGCTCATCGCGGGCGGCTTCGTGGCCGATCCACGCGGCGATTTTCATTTGGAGATCGCGGTGCAGGGCGAGCAATATGCCAAGGGGCTTTGCGACCTGTTGGGGCAGATTGGGGTCCATGCTCGTGTTAATGCGCGGCGGGGGTCATATGCCGTGTACATTAAGAGCGCCGAGGAAATCGAGCATTTATTAAAGCTGATTGGTGCCAAGCGCAGCGTTGCCGAGATTGAGGAGGCGCGCGCGGTCAAGTTGGTTAAGAACGATGTGAACCGTCGCGTGAACGCCGAGCTCGCCAACCAGACCAGAAGCGCCGGTGCTGCCCAACATCAGCTTGCGCTTATCGATGAGCTCGAGCAGCGCGGCCTTCGCGATGCGCTTCCGGATGCCTTGGCGGTCTTTTGCGACCTGCGCGAGCGCTATCCCGATCTGTCGCTGCGTGATTTAGGGGAGATGGCTGACCCTCCCTTGTCGAAGTCGGCCCTCTACCATCGAGTTTTGAGGCTTGAAAAGCTCATTGAAGCAAACGGGTAGTTTAAAGTATCGACTTATATACGGATTTAGCTGCTATTTTATTCTTTAAAACGTTTTAACGTAAATTTGATTTTCAATTTCGAGCATTCTCGTGAAATTCAAGTCAAAAAAAAGGTATATTAGGCGAGTGGTTAGTTTGTGGGCCTCAACGGCGGGCGCTGTAGCTTGCGGGGGCCTTACGAAAGGAGACACAATGGCAGTAAAGGTTGCTATTAACGGCTTCGGTCGCATCGGTCGTCTGGCTTTCCGTCAGATGTTCGGTCATGAGGGCTCCGAGATCGTCGCTATCAACGACCTCACCTCTCCCGATATGCTCGCTTACCTGCTGAAGTACGACTCCACGCAGGGCAACTACGCTCGCGATCACGAGGTCGTTGCTGACGAGGATTCCATCACCGTTGACGGCAAGGAGATCAAGATCTACAAGGAGGCCGACGCCAACAACCTGCCTTGGGGCGACCTCGACGTCGACGTCGTTCTCGAGTGCACCGGCTTCTACACCAGCAAGGCTAAGGCTCAGGCCCACATCAACGCTGGCGCCAAGAAGGTCGTCATCTCCGCTCCGGCCGGCAGCGATCTGCCCACCATCGTGTACAACGTCAACCACGAGACGCTGACCGCTGAGGACAACATCATCTCCGCTGCTTCCTGCACCACCAACTGCCTCGCCCCGATGGCCAAGGGTCTGAACGACTTCGCTCCCATCGTGTCCGGCATCATGACCACCATTCACGCCTGGACCGGCGACCAGATGCCGCTCGACGGCCCGCAGCGCAAGGGCAACAAGCGTCGTAGCCGCGCCTGCGCCGTCAACATCGTCCCCAACACCACCGGTGCTGCCAAGGCTATCGGCCTGGTTCTCCCCGAGCTCAACGGTAAGCTCATCGGTGCCGCCCAGCGCGTCCCGACGCCGACCGGCTCCATCACCAACCTCTACGCTGTCGTTGACAAGAAGGTCACCGTCGACGAGGTCAACGCCGCTATGAAGGCCTACGCTTCCACCATCTCCGAGACCTTCGGTTACAACGAGGACGACATCGTCTCCACCGACATCATCGGCGAGACCCACGGCTCCATCTTCGACGCCACTCAGACCATGTGCTCTGACCTCGGCAACGGCCAGACCCTCGTTCAGGTCACCTCTTGGTACGACAACGAGAACTCCTACACCTCTCAGATGGTCCGCACCATCAAGTACTTCGAGAAGTTCGT
>UQTN01000018.1 GCA_900543945.1 uncultured Collinsella sp.
GGAGCCGGCTGCGGGGCGGCCTGCTGCTGTGCCTGGCCGGCGGCGAACAGCTGGCTGGCGTTCATGCCGCCCATGCCACCTGCCATGCCCATGCCCATAAAGCCTGCCATCGCGCCGTTGGGATTGGCGGCTGCCGCGCGCATTGCGTCGCTCTGGGCGCTGGCAATGTTGGCTGCCGCCATGGTGGGATCGCGCATGACTGCGGCCTTCTGCAGGTCCTTGATCATCTGCTCGTCTTCTTGCGAGGCTGCGATGGAGTTGACGCCAAAGCTCACGATCTCGACACCGCGCAGGTCACGCCAGTCGGCAGAGAGGACCTCGTTGAGCGCGCGGGCGAGCTCGGTGGTGTGGCCGGGGATGGCGCTGTAGCGGATGCCCATTTCCGAGATCTTGGCAAAGGCGGGCTGCAGGGCGGTGAGCAGCTCGGACTTAAGCTGGCTGTCGATCTTGTCGCGCGTGTAGCTATCGGTCACGTTGCCGCACACGTTGGTGTAGAACAGCAGCGGGTTGGTGATGCGGTACGAGTACTCGCCGTTGCAGCGCACGGAGATGTCAACGTCCAGGCCAATGTTGTTATCGACCACGCGGAAGGGCACGGGCGAGGCGGTGCCGTACTTGTTGCCGATGATCTCCTTGGTGTTGATGAAGTAGACGCGCTGGTCCTTGCCCGCGTCGCCGCCAAAGGTAAAGCGGCTGCCGATATTGGCGAAGGTCTCCTTGATGGAATCGCCCAGGTTGCCGCTAAAGACGCTCGGCTCGCTGCCGGTATCGAAGACGAACTCACCGGGCTCCAGTGCGACTTCGATGATCTTGCCGTTTTGCACCACGAGCATGCCCTGGCCGTCGTTGACGGCGATGACCGAGCCGTTGGAGATGACGTTGTCCTCGCCGCGCGTGTTGGAGCTGCGGCCACCGGTGCGTTTGCTGCCCTTGCAGGCCAAGACGTCAGCAGGCATCGATTCGCAGTAGATAAATTCCTTCCACTGGTCGGCCATGACGCCGCCGGCAGCTCCCAATCCAGCTTTCAAGAGTCCCATGGTGATCTTCCTTTCTCGTCAAAGGCCGGGTGGTATTGGTCGGATTGCTTAGTCGTCCTTGTCGTCTTTCATGACAACGGTGGTCTCGGTGTGGTTGAAGGTGTCGTGCTTCTCGGTCAGGTCGAGCTCGCCGCAGTACTCGTCGGCGTGGGTGGCCTCGTTGGCCGTCTTGAGCTGGCCTACCAGTAGCACGTCTCCGATAATCACGATGATCAGCGGCGCGACGATGTTGATGAGGATGCCCTCGATATCAAAGGCGAGGTAATCCGGATCGAAGGCGTTCTCACCTATAAAGAGAATCTGGGAGAGGATAAATCCGATCACAAAGAACAGCACCGAGGCGATGGCGAGCTTGGGCTTGGAACAGGGGAGCTCGCCGACCAAGCGGCCGGTCTGGCCGTTCATGGCAAACAGGTAGCTCTTGCCGTTCCACGAGGTGGAGAGCATCCAGACGGGGAACAGGGCGTAGTCGCTGTCTTCCCAGGTGTAGTCGAGCTGCTTGCTTTCGACCGTGGCATCGTCGTATTCGTCGACGACAGTCTCGCGCAGGGCCGAGATCGTGCTTTCTTCCATACGGCGCTCGGCGCGCGCCTTGCAGGTCTCGCAGTCCTCGTCGTAACGGTTGGCGATGTAGCCGGGCATATATGCGACCGAGAACGGACGCAGCGCGTCGTAGTCAAACGGCTCGATGGCGTCCATGTGGCCGTCGGGCATCTTGGACGATCCGTCGACGGGCACGCGCTTAAACGAGATATTGCCCTTGCGATAGGCATCGTAGTGGTCGGTGGTCGTGACGGTGCGGTCGGATTCCTCGGTCACGGTCTCGTTGGTCGCGTCAAAGTACACTTCGCCGTCCACGCGGGCGCCGTAGAGCCAAAACGGCACGTAGACACCTTGGACCTCGTCGATGTGGTTGCCGGTGACAAAGCTCTTGGGCAGCAAGATCTTGCCCTTGTAGTGTTCCTTGAGTGCGGCTGTGACGTCGTCGTGCCCGAGCTTAAACGGAATCACCAGGTCGGGCGAGAAGTCGCCTGAGAGCTGGCCGGGCGCCACGGCGGAGTTACCGCAGTACGGGCAGGTGGTGACGGCGACGGTGCCGTCGGACACGAGCTCGGCGCCGCACGACGAGCAGATGTAGCCGGCGTTTTGGGCGAGCTCCTGCACGGCATCGTCGACAGCAGGTTTGGGAGCTGCGGCTGCGGCATCGGCTTTGGCATCTGCCTTGTCCTGGCGCTCGCGATAGAGGGCCTCGACTTCTTCGACTTCAAAGCGTGAGTCACAGTAGTCGCAGACGAGCTTTTGCTCGGCACTGGCAAAGTGAAGGGGGCCGCCACACGCGGGGCACTGATAGTTGACGCTCTCGAAGGCCATGATCGGTCCTTTCCGTGCCGGAGGCTATGCGCCGATGGCGCCGCCGCAGTATTCGCAGCGCCCACTGGCATCGGGAATGGTGGTGGCTCCGCAGAAGGGGCAGGTCACCGCGGTCTTGGGGGCCTTGGCGGCCACGACGCTGTCGCGCGTCTCCTGGCGCAGCTGCACCAGCGCGTCGCGGACCTCGGTTGCCTGGCGCTTGGCCTCGCGGTATTCGATGGAGCCGCGCCGATCGATGGTGGAGTCGTTTACGCGCAGGTTGATCTCGGTAAAGTACGGCGTGTTGACGTGGATGGTCAGATTAAAGTCGTAATCCAGGTCGTAGCGCGGCGGGTTGTAGCTCTCGCGCTCGCCGTCCTTGGTCTCGCGATAGATTTCGGTGCGATGCTCGTCGATATCCATATCGCAGCCGAGTACCTGCGAGAACTCGATGATGTCGGGATTGGCGTCGCGCCAGCGGCTCTGCGAGGTGATGATCAGCAGGCCCGCGTCCTCATCGAGCATGATGTTGGTGCGCCCGGCAGAAAGCGTGCGCGTGGGGTTGAACGACGCCAAGCGCTCGGCATTGGCCTCGCGGTAGGCGAGCTGCTCGCGGATATCGTCCGCGGTGCTGGAGCGATAGCCGTGAAAGTAGGGGGAGAGCTTGCCGGCGCACTCTTTGCACAGGTAGCCTTCATTGATTTTTGTCTTACCTAGAAGTCCCAGCTCGGTACCGCAAATCGCGCACTCTTTCTTCTCGAACATCTTGTCAAAGAAGCCCATGGCTGCCTCCCATCAACTGGTAGCGTGTGTCACTTTTGATGATGGGGGAGTGCGCAGCCTTTCACGATACCCAGACGGCTCAAGGAGTCTCCACAACTGGGACACATGGCCCATTTTTCCTACTCATTGGGGACGTACTTAAATGAGTGAAACTACTCATTTAAGTACGTCCCCAATGAGTGCTCGCAGAATGAGAGTGGATAATCTCCCGTTTTTGGCCTGTGTGCAGGCTCAAAGTGGGAGATTTCCACTCTCGTCATTTGGGTGTCCAAAAATCCCCGCTCGTTTGGCGCCTGGGGACACTCTTTGTCGAATGTGGGCGTCGCCCTTGCTATGCCACAGTCACGGCGACCTGGGCGTAGCGGCTGCAGGGGCGCTCGGCGCGCGTCTGCACGGTGAGGGTGAGCACAAAGCGGTCGCCGGGTCGTGCGTCGGCGGGCACGATGAAAGTGGCATCCTCCGTGCATTCTTGCCACAGCGACAGATCCTGGACGCCTGCATAGCTCGACGGGTCTACGGCGACATCCCAATGCGCATCGAAGCCCCTGCCGTCGGGGTCGACGATGGTCGCCGCAAGGTCGATGCGCTCGCCGGCTGCGGCGCTGCGGTCGGCCGTGACCTCGACAACATGCGCCGGATGCGAGCAGATGGCCGGATCATGGGCGCACCATTGCGCGCGGGCGGCAAAGTCTTCCTGATAGGCACGCAGGTAGGGATTGAGATTGTCGTCTGAGGGCGTGCCGAGGGCGGCAAAACCGGTGGGCGCGTTCGCATCGGGGCGTCCATCAAGAAACATGCGGCCGAGCAGCGTATCGAAGTCGCGGTCGTCGATACCGCGCAGGCCAAACGGAAGCAGCGGAATATAGGTCATGCTGTCGCCTTCGGCCATAAAGTCGCCGCGCTCAAACTGTACCGCGGGCATGCCTTCCAGGCCCCAATCCAGGCGGGCATGCTTGCCAAACTGAAAGCGCTCGGGCTCGTTTTCGTAGACCTTACCATCGCCATAGAGCATATAGCGTGCCATGAGGTGGCCGTTGCCCTGCGTGAGGTTCTGCTTGGGCCAAGGAGCCTGAAACAACGGCAGCGTATCGGGCTGAGCCATCTTGGCGTCGACATAGCCGCCATACATATAGGGCACGCGCCAAAAGATGAGCTCGGGAAAGAGCTCACGCCCATGGTCGAGCCACGAGTTGTCCTGTCCCACGCCATCGGCAACGCCCATCACGCGCACCTTCTGATAGACCCGCTGCTGTACGGCGGGCCACTCGGGTGTGGCGCGATAACGCTCGGCAATACTCATGAGGGCGCGAACGATCGTATTCATACCACCCCAGCTGAGCAGCCACAGCGTGCGCGGGTCATCGTCCATGATGGCATCGGCGATGACGTGAGACCCTTCAGTCTCCTCGCGCACATCACCCTCAAAAGCAACATTTCCCACAAACGTACGCTCGATCATCTGGGCAGGCGTGGGAAACGGCGGTTCACCGGCAGCGGCCGCATTTGCCTGCAACTGCGGCCAAGCCTGGGTATATTCATTGCTCCAGAGGCTCTCAATCCAATGCTCGGGAAACGGACGATACTCACGAAGCTCCCCTGCCAGTGGATCGGGTTCATGAGGCACAACAGCCCACTCATAAGAGCGCCGCCCTTTGGTCCGCCAATGCGAATTCACCTCGCCGAGCGTATGAACCCCATCCCCAAGAAAGTGATACTGCGAAGCCGTATACACCACAGCCTGAACATCAAGCAAGTTGAGATACAGAGCCAAATGAACAAGCGAGTTCATATCATCGACTTCCATATCAGTGGTAACAATCACTCGAGTCAACTTCTGGGACATAGGAACAGCTCCAATCAAAATCAATTCAGCCAGTTACGCGCAAGGCAAGACTAAACCCCGGTCCCCGCGATGGGAGGGCTTAGCGGTCGACCCTGGCCGACCACTCCCAGCAGCCCACCGGCTCGCCGTCGATGAGTACGTTGCCCCCGTCGAAGTCTTGATAACACAGGTCGTTGAATTGGTGGATCCACACGCCGTGGTTGAACGTCTTCTTGGCCGAGCCGTCGGCCTCGCGATACACGCCGGTCAGGTCCTCGACATGGCTAAAGTAGGTGAGATGCACGTTGGCGCCGGCACCGCGCAGGCGCGCGAACAGCGGCAGCACGGTCTGTTGCGGGTGCACGAGCTCGTCGCCCTTGGAGTGCGTAAACCACAGCGGCGTCTTGGCGAGCGCGGCCACGTCCTTGTCCGTGGCGTTGTACCACGGGGCGCAGCAGGGAAGGCCCGCGGCGAAAAAATCGGGGTAGTCGGCGCACAGGCGCAGGGTCATAAAGCCGCCGTTGGAAAGGCCGGCGACCACGATGCGGTCGGTGTCGATGCGGTCGGCATACTCGGCGACAAACTCGTCGATAAGCGCCTTGAGCACGGGGGAGTAGATGCTCTGGTTGGAGTGACCGAGCTGCTCGACGCCGTTGTCCATCCAAAACGTGGGCGACTGCGGCACGAGCACCCAGGCGAAGCCGCCAAAGTAGCGCTGGATCTGCGCCTGGCTAATGGCTGTGACGCGGTTGCCGATATAGGCACGCGTGGCGCCTTCGCCTTGCGTGGTGCCCTTGCCCTCGCCGGCGCCGTGCAGATACACCACGAGCGGGGCCTTTTGGGGCACAACCGTTGCCTCGGGCGCAAAGGGGTTGAAGCATGCTGAGTCCTCGGCCTTAAAGCTGGGCTCAAAGAAGCCGTATTCGAGCGCGATGCCGTCGACGGCGGTCTTTTGTGTGGTGTTGCTCCAGCCTTTGAGCGCGGGGCAGATATCGCCACGGCAGGTGTCGAAGACCAGGCCGCAGGTGGGATCGTCGCCGTCGTTGCCGGGAAGAGCTGTGAGCTGCGTGATGCGCAGCTGGTCATCGAGCATGCGCGAGCCCATGACGCCGCCTTCGATGGTCTTGGTCAGGCGCTGCTCGGCGACCTCGAGCGCCACATGGGTGCCCACGGCGAGCTTACGTCCGTTCTCGTCGCACGGATATGCGGCGAGAATGTCGATGTAACCCGCGGAGGGAACGGCATGGTCGGCGCCGCGCTCCTTGCGCATCAGAACCTCGCCCGAGCGCTCGTGACGCTCTACATATATATGGAAGGTGTTCGCGTCGATGTCGTTGGCGCGCACGGTGCAGGGCAGGTCGAGTACGACCTTGCTGATCCAGGGGCCAAAGTCGCCCAAGGTGGTGACGGTTGCGTAGGTACACAATTTGAGCTCCATGAGCTGCCTCCCTTGCGCCGCTAGTGGGAAACAAAAGCGGCAATACAATCTAAACATGTTTAGTTTAATGCAGAATTGCAGAACGAGCAGATGAACTCGGTAAACGGCAAAATTGAACACGCCATGAACTACTAAACATATGTTTACTAGCTTCTAGCAGGGCTTCTGTTGATGAGTTAACAGATCAGTGAGGTGTTCATCAAAATAAAATCCCACGTAAATGGCTATATATCAATAGAGGGTCAAAGAGACCATCTCCCGCCATTCAAATACGTTCACCCCCGATTTCCTACCGTTCACCGGACTGTAGACGGCAAAATTGCCATAAATTCGGCGCTCCGTGTAAACTAAAGCCCGTAAACGTTCAGTAAACACCTTGTTTACGACAGCGTATCCAAGGGTCCGGCAACCGTAAGGGGTTATAGTCGCCGGGCCAAAGGCGTGCCTAAGCCCAAGGGGGCTGGCACACGAAGATATGGGGAGGGGTCCCATGGCAGTAGATAACAAGCAGATTGCCACCGATGTCCTCGAGCTCGTGGGCGGCGCGGAGAATGTTTCCGTTGCCACCAACTGCATGACGCGCCTGCGTCTGACGCTCAAGGATAACAGCAAGGCCGACGTGGAGAAGATCAAGAAGGTCAAGGGCGTTCTGGGTTGCCAGTTCGCCGGCAGCCAGCTCCAGGTCATCATTGGCCAGAACGTGCCCAAGGTGCTCGCCGAGTTCGTCGCCATCTCCGGCGTCAAGCAGGGTGAGGCCGTCAACGAGAACCTCGACGCTCCCAAGGAGAAGTTCGAGCTCAAGAACCTCCCCAATATCATCCTCGACTATCTGTCGGGCTCCATGACCCAGCTCATCCCGCTGCTCATGGCCGGCGGTCTGTTCCGTACCATCGCGGCCGTCCTCGGCCCCACCATGCTCGGTGTGCTCTCGGCCGACGACCCGACCTATACGTTCCTCTACACCACGCTGTACGAGGCCACGTTCACCTTTATCCCCATCTACCTGGGTTATGCCGCGGCTAAGAAGCTCGGCGCCAGCCCCGTGCTCGGCATGCTGCTCGGTGGCGCCCTCATGGCTCCGTCCGTTGTGACGGCTGCCACGCAGGAGGGTGGCGGCATCATCTCCGTCTACGGCATCCAGATCGCTGCTGCCAACTATCAGCAGTCCGTCCTGCCGATCATCCTTTCGGTGCCTGTCCTCTACTTCGTCGAGAAGTTCTTTAAGAAGGTCATGCCCGACGTGCTCTCCACGGTCTTCACGCCGTTTTGCACCATGATCGTTACCATCCCCATCGCCTTCATCGTCCTCGCCCCCATCGGCAACGAGATCGGTACGCTGATCGCTAACGCGCTCTTCGGCCTTGCTGACCTTGGCGGCATCGGTATTCTGATCGTCATGGCCGTCCTCGGCGCCTTCTGGCAGCTCTTCGTGGTCTGCGGCATGCACATGCCCGTCATCCTGCTCGCCCAGGTTCAGATCATCGCTGCCGGTTACGATCCCTTCGTCTTCGTTTCCACCAACTGCGCTATGGCCGCCGTCTGGGGCTGCGCCTTCGGTGCCTTCCTCAAGATGAAGAGCCCCGACGAGAAGTCTCTCGCCATCGGTTACGTCATCTCCGCCATCGCCGGCGGCGTCACCGAGCCCGCGCTCTTCGGTATCCTCATGCGCTTCCGTCGCACTATGCTCGGCATGTTCATCGGCGGTGCCATCGGCGCTGTGTTCTCCGGCCTCATGGGGGTTACCTACTACCTCGCAGGCGGTGCCTCCAACTTCCTGGTCTTCACCAACTACCTGCAGGGTGGCCAGATGAACACCGTCTGGGCTATCGTCGGTATGGCAATCTCCTTTGTCATCGCCGCTGCCGTCGTCTTTGTCTCCGGCTTCTCCAAGGAGGAGCTCGCCGAGATGGAGGCCTAAGGCCAAGCCATTCGGTCGCATAAGACCTCACCTACACGACAGGGCCCCGTCAGGCGCAAGCCCGGCGGGGCCCTTCTTGCAAGGTAGACTGATTGGGGGCGCGTGGCGCCTACTCGCCGGGGCTTGCTAAGCGCCAGGGGCTTTCGCGCGGGGTTACCGCGAAAGAATCTGCCGGTTCGCAACTCCTTTATCAAACGAAAGGACATGCAGATGAGTTTGGGAAAACTGACTGTCAACAGTCGCCAGGACGGCTTTTTGTGCGAGGGCAAACCGTTCTTTTGGTTTGCCGATACGTGCTGGAGCGCATTTACGAGCATCGCCGAGGACGACTGGGACTACTATCTGACCCGCCGTGCCGAGCAGGGCATGAACGTGCTGCAGGTCAACACACTGCCGCAGTGGGATCGCTGCTGCCCCGATTTGGGCATTTGGCCCTATGCCAGCGAGGACGGCGTGCACTTTGATTGGTCCCGTCCCAACCAGGCGTACTGGGACCGCGCTGCTGCCATGTGTCGCGCTGCCGTCGAGCACGGCATTCGTCCGGCACTCGTGCTTATGTGGTGCAACTACGTGCCCGGTACCTGGGGCGCCAAGATTGCCGAGCATTGCGGTGCCGAGGTTATGCCGCGCGAGGAGGTCCGTGCCCACGTTGCCCGCGTCGTCGAGAACCTGGGTGAGTTCGACCCCGTTTACGTGGTGACAGGCGATACCGACTTTACCAGCGACGAGGCGATCGCCTATTACGAGGATGCCCTCGACGAAGTCGTCAATCGCGCGCCCGAGGCGTTGCGCACCATGCATATCAACCGCGGCAACCGCACCATCCCGGCACGGTACCTGGACCGCTTGGACTTCTACATGTTCCAGCCCGGCCACAACTACGAGGGCCAGCCCGAGGCTTGGCACTTGCCGCAGGACTTTATCGCCAACTATCCCAAAAAGCCGATGGTCAACTCTGAGCCTTGTTACGAGCAGATGGGTGCGTCGCGCAATGTGTACTGGCGCTTCACCGCGCAGGACTGCCGCGCGAGTGTGTGGTCGTCGATCCTTGCCGGCGCCAGCGCGGGTGTGACCTATGGCGCGCACGGTGTTTGGAACTGGCAGACTAGCAAGAGCCAGGGCTCGGTGTTGGGCGAGGGCTTCGATATGCCGTTCCGCTGGCAGGAGTGTCTGCAGTTTGCGGGCGTTTGGGACTTTGGCGCGATCGAGCATGTGCTTGCCGGCCTGGGTGCTACGGCTGGCGACGACGCACTTGCCGTGGTTCCGGCGCAGGAGCTCCTCGATGACGCGCGCGAGGCCATTCGTGTGGCGCGCGTTGGCGATCGCGTCGTCACGTACCTGCCGCGCACCACGGCGCTCAAGTTTAAGCTCGACGGCGCGCGTGGCTGGACGGCGACGGTTCTCGACATGGAAGACAAGCGCGTCGCCAAGCTGCCCGTTCGCGACAACGGTGACGGCACCGTGCGCGTGGCTCAGCATCCCTTTGAGCACGACGCCCTGGTGATCCTGACCCCTGGGCGCTAACGGCTCTTCTCCAACATTTACAACCCAGTCCCTTTCATAAGGCTGCGACGGAATGGTTCCTGCATGACGGCTTTAAGCTGTCAAGGGGAGCCATTCCGCCGCACTCATTGGGGACGTGCTTAAATGAGTGGTTTAACTTGAGGCGGGACTTTTTGACCGCCTGATGGGTCGAGCGTAACAACTCGTGCGTTACAGCAGCTCGCCGTGGCGGGCGATGTAGCGGCGCTTGGCCAGTTGGGTGAGCGCGATGTAGGCGGCGACAATGCCGATGAGCAGCGCGAAGAAGATTGGCGGCAGCGGCATGAGACCCAGCGCATCGGCGATGGGGCTTGCCGGTAGCCAGGTGACGAGCACCAGGCCCAGCACGGTGAGGAGGCACAGCGCGGGCGCGGCGTGGTCGCGCGGGCGTGGCAGGCGCGGGGAGCGCAGCATGTGGACCACGAGCGTCTGCGACCACATGGACTCGACAAACCAACCGCTCTGGAAGAGCGCCGTAAAGGCCGCCATGCCTGCGACGTCGCCTATAGCGGCAAGCTCTGCCCAGCTTGCGCCCACGGCGGCGGGGCACACCACAAAGAAGAGCGCGGCGAAAGTCACGATATCAAACAGTGAGCTCACGGGACCCAACTCGAGCATAAAGCCCTTAATGGACGCGGCATCCCAGGCGCGCGGACGGGCAGTCCAGGCGTCATCGACGGTGTCCCACGGCAGCGCGATGCACACGATCTCGTAGACCAGCGACAGCAGCACCAACTGCAGAGCGCTCATGGGCAAGAATGGCAAGAACAGGCTCGCGACGGTCACGGATAGCACGTTGCCAAAGTTGGAGCTCACCGTGGTCTTGAGGTACTTGAGCAGGTTGCCGTAGGTGCGGCGGCCTTCGATGATGCCGCGCTTGAGCACGCCCAGGTCTTTCTGGAGCAAGATGATGTCGGCGGATTCCTTGGCGATGTCGACGGCCGAATCGACCGAGATGCCGCAGTCGCTCGCACGCATGGCGGCGGCGTCGTTGATGCCGTCGCCCATAAAGCCCACGGTGTGGCCGAGCAGCTCGCGCATGACGCGCACCAGGCGCGCCTTCTGCAGCGGCGAGAGCTTGGCGAAGAGGTGGGTGTTCTCGGCGCGCTCGGCAAGCTCGGCATCGTCGAGCGCATCGATCTCGGAGCCCAGCAAGACGTTGCTCGCGTCGATGCCGATCTGCTCGCAGACGGTGGCGGCGACACGGTCGTTGTCGCCGGTCAGGACCTTAACGGCTACGCCCTTGGCCTCGAGGGTGGCGACGGCGCCCGCGGCACTTGCTTTGGGCGGATCGAGGAAGGCCAAAAAGCCCATCAACACCATGTCGCATTCGTCGGCAATGCCAAACTCGCCCACGCAGCGCGGATTGGTTTTCTGCGCCACGGCAATCACGCGCAGGCCCTCGGCGTTGAGCCCGGCGACCTGCTTGCGAATCTGGGCGAGCTTATCTTCGGTAAGCGGCTGGGCGGCGCCATCGACCTCGACAAAGGAGCAGATCTCGAGCATTTCCTCGGCAGCTCCCTTGGTAACCATCTGGGTTTTGCCTTGGGCGTCGGAGACAACTACGCTCAGGCGACGGCGCGAGAAATCGAAGGGCACCTCGTCGACCTTGGTATAGCGGTCGCGCAGGCTCTGGCCCAGCATAGAATCGGGCACGACGGTCGAGGGCGTCACATCGGCACGGTCGATGACGGCCAGGTCGATAAGGTTTTTGAGGCCGGTCTGGAAGAAGCTGTTCAAAAACGCATGGCGCAGCACGCGCGCATCCTCGTTGCCGTCGGTGTTGAGGTAGCGCTCGAGCACGATGCGGTCTTCGGTGAGGGTGCCGGTCTTGTCGCAGCACAGGACGTCCATCGCGCCGAGGTTTTGGATCGCCGGCAGCTCCTTGACGATAACCTGGCGGCGGGCGAGGTCCTTGGCGCCCTGCGACAGGCTCGTGGTCACGATGACGGGAAGCATCTGCGGCGTGATGCCCACGGCCACGCTCGTGGCGAACAACAGCGCATCGATGACGTTGCCCTTGGTGGCGGCGTTGATGGCAAAGACGGCCGGCGCCATAACGAGCATGAGGCGTACGAGCAGCATGGAGACGCTCGAGACGCCGCGGTCAAACGCGCTCTTCTCGCCGCGCCCGTTGAGCATCTTGGCGATGCCGCCCAGGTAGGTGACCGAGCCGGTGGCAACGACAAGCGCCATGGCGGTGCCGTTTTGCACGGAGGTGCCGGTAAAGACGATGTTCTTGCAGGCAGAGAGTGGTAGCGCGGAGCCGTCGGCACCCTCGACGACGGTGATGGCAGCGGTCTTCTCGACGGCCTCGCTCTCGCCGGTGAGTGCGGACTCGATCACAAACAGGTCGCGTGCGGTGATGATGCGGGCATCGGCCGGCACCATGTCGCCGGCAGAGAGGCGGATTACATCGCCGGGGACGAGCTCGTCGAAGGGGATCTCGACGCGCTCGCCGTCGCGCAGGGCACAGCAGGTGTTGGAGACCAGGTCCTTGAGGGCCTCGGCCGCATTGCCGCTGCGGGCTTCCTGGATAAACTTCATGCCGCCCGATACCAGCAGCATGATGCCGATGACGATGACCGTGGAGGGGTCACGCTGCAGCTCGGGCACGGCGAGCACGTCGATGTAGAGCGAGACCAGTGCGAGGGCGGCGAGGATACCAGCGAAGGGATCGACGAACGCGTCGGCGATGCGGCGGGCGAGCGTCTTGGTCGGCGCTTCGATGGTGTTGGGGCCGACGGCGCTCAGGCGCTCGGCGGCGTGCTCGGCGGTGAGGCCGTCGGCTATGGCGTCGAGCAGCACGAGGGCATCCTCGGCGCTATGGGTGGCGGCGAATATGGTGTTCTTGGACATGCCGGTATGAGCGGCGGGGCGCGCCGTGCGGCGGCGCTTGGAGATGGCTTCGAGTACCGTGGCGGTTTTGAGCATCAGCATAGGGTCCTCCTTGTTGAAGGGAGTTAGCGTACGTGTCGTATTTGCTTCAAAAAACCTAGATGTCGCTCACGTCTTGCTTTCGAACCACCACAAAGGGACAGGCACCTTTGTGGTGGTTTTGACGATCGGCTGTTGGCGCTTATGCGTGCGCGGAATCCTCGCGGCGTGCCGAGGGCGACATGCAGGTTTTTCGACTATGACTGCCTTCCATGGCACACCTCCTTAAGGCCGGGCGCGGCGCGCTTTGGGTATCTCGTACCCGTTACAATCCGCCCGTATTCTTGATGAGGGGGTTTGCCGTGTCAACCCCAATGTTTGGAAAACCATTGCCTCTGACAAAGCCTTTACAGAATGCCGAGGCCCCAAAGCGCGCCCGCAACGCGCCCTGCCTGCGCTAAACTGGAAGGCACGTACGCGATTACGAGAGGAGCCCGCATGGAGGCTTACAAGCAAGAGTTCATCAAGTTCATGGTTGAGTCCGACGTTCTTAAATTCGGCAGCTTTACGCTCAAGAGCGGCCGTCAGTCCCCGTTCTTTATGAACGCCGGCGCCTACGTGACGGGCTATCAGCTCAAGAAGCTGGGCGAGTATTACGCCCAGGCCATCCACGATAACTTTGGCGACGACTTTGACGTGCTGTTTGGACCGGCCTACAAGGGTATTCCGCTGGCCGTCGTGACCGCAATTGCCTACCACGAGCTGTACGGCAAGGAGGTCAAGTACTGCTGCGATCGCAAGGAGGCCAAGGACCACGGCGCCGACAAGGGCAACCTGCTGGGCTACGAGCCCCAGGACGGCGACCGCGTGGTCATGGTCGAGGACGTCACCACCAGCGGTAAGTCCATCGACGAGACCTATCCCAAGGTCAAGGCTGCTGCCGATGTCGAGATCAAGGGCCTCATCGTGTCCCTCAACCGCATGGAGGTCGGCAAGGGTGGCGTGACCACCGCGCAGAAGGAGATCGAGGCCAAGTACGGTTTCCCCGTCGCGAGCATCGTCTCCATGGCCGAGGTCGTCGAGACCCTCTACAACCACGAGATCGACGGCAAAGTCGTCATCGACGACGAGCTCAAGACCGCTATCGACGCCTACTACGAGCAGTACGGAGCTCGTTAGTTACGCGGTTTTACCAAACGCCGTAACTGCTCGACGCTGCAAACCCGCCAGAGCGGCAATCTGCCTTTCAACTTCGGCGGCATGACCAGAAGGTCAATGCCGCCTCGTTTCAAGGCACCTTGCTCGCTCTGGCGGGTTTTCGCTGTCGCTACCAAAACATCGGCGTTGCCGTGGTAGTCATTGGGGACAGACATAAATGAGTAGTCATTGGGGACGTTCTTAAATGACTACTCAGGATGAGCGTCCAAAAATCCGCGCTCGTTCGATTGGCGCATGTCTACGCAGCGTAGGTTGTCGAGCCTGGCCTTCAAATGGATACTGACTGTCGAACCGGTTCACTCCATTTCTTCAATTTGATTGGACAGCCCATGAACCAGACACGGCAAACCAATGCCTCCCATACTTTTTTGGCAGCGCATGCCATCAAGCAGCTGCGCGAAGAGCGCGGCCTCACCCAGCGCGCCCTGGCGGAAAGCCTTGGCGTGACCGATAAAGCCGTCAGCAAGTGGGAATCCGGCCGCGGCCTTCCCGACATTTCCCTCGTTGAGCCTTTGGCCCAGAGACTCGGCATAAGCGTGGCCGAGCTTTTGGCTGGTGACATTCGGGCCAACGCCAACCGTGCAGGCAATATGCTCAAAGGCGTCTTTTACGTTTGCCCTATCTGCGGAAACGTTGTGCACGCGCTCGGAGAAGGCAGCTTTAGCTGCTGTGGCTCCACGATGTTTCCCCAGGAGGCCGAAGAGCCGGACGCGGACCACGCCTTTTCCATCGAGCGCATCGAGGACGATTGGTGCGTCACGCTCGATCATCCCATGACCAAGGATCACTACATTAGCTTTGTGGCATATGCGACTATGGACGGCATCTGCTTTAAGAAGCTCTATCCAGAGCAATCGGTGCAGCCGCGCTTCCATATTACCGGGCGCGGCAGGATATATCTTTACTGCAACCAACACGGACTCTTTACGTCGCTGACGCCTCGCAAATAACGGCTGTCTTCCGCCCTCCTCATGCGTTCCCAGGGGACCCAAAATGAGCGTGGATAATCTCCCGGGTTTGGCCTGTGTGCGGGCTCAAAGTGGGAGATTATCCACGCTCGTTATCTGAGTGTCCAAAAATCCACACTCGTCGCTACTTGAGTCCGGGCAGGCGGGTGTAGGGGAACGAGCGCTCTAGGAACTCGGAGCAGCGGGCGTAATCTTTGGCAAAGTAGCTGCTATAGAGCGAATCGAGTACGTATTGCACGGCGATATGGCTGGCGAACTGCGTGATGCGGTGCGTCATGCTCTCGTGGTCGCTTACCGTGAGATAGGCGGCAAAGCCGGGGTGAATGCGGGCACAGTACGGCGTGCCGATGACGATGACCGGGACATGTCGACTGCTAAGGATCGGCAAGATCTCCTTGAGGTTGGGGGCAAGGCCGCTGTAGGAGATGACGATTGCCACATGGTCGGGACCCGAGGCGAGCGCCGTGCGCACCTGCGCCTCGACGCTGTCGTGGCACGTCGCGCTTTTGCCGGCGGAAAGCAGGCGATCGCGGAACATTCCCGCTGGATACAGGTTATGCGAGCCCGTGTAGATGTCCACGGTGCCGGCGCGCATGATGAGCTTGGCGGCGTGGTCGAGCTGTGCAGGGTCGAGCAGCTCCTGCGTTTCGGCCAAGGTGGTCTGGTAGAGCCCCTCCATGCGCTCCATCACCTGCGCAGGGGCGGAGGTGGCATCGAAGGGAAAGTTGATGTCCACGTCGCGCCGGTTGCCCGCCTCGGTCGCCTGGCGGATGAGCTCGACCTTGAGGTCTTTGAATCCCTCGAGGCCGAGCTTTTTGCAAAAGCGGTGCACGCTCGCGACCGAAACGTTGGCGCACGCGGCAAATTCCTTAATGGAAAGCCCGCGCACATCCTCGCCCATGGCGAGGGCCGTTCGCCCAAGTTGTTGCTCGGTGGGGGTGAGGCTTTTGCCCTGCGTGATCTTTCGCCTGATATCCATATGGCTCCTATGCGTTTGCGTCGCGATAAACCAATCATAGCGATAAATAAAACGTTCGGCTTGGCTGGGAGTTTTGGTCCGCCGGTCTATGAACGACGGACCGCTCGACGCTGTGCGGGCTCAACATAGGGGCGCTGTCCTTGTTGGGCCGTTTGCGCCCGGGGCGTTACCCGAGCACGCGTACGGGCCCCAAGAGACCGCTGGGCTCGGAGGGCTCGGTCATGCCGAACACGTCGGGGACGGCGTGGTCGAGGGTGTTGATGATGTCAATCGTGAGCGCGTGCTCACCGGCTAAAAGTGCGGCGGCCTCAAAGCGGTAAGGCGGACAGATGCGGGTGCCGAGGGATTTGCCGTCGAGGGTGACGGTTGCGGTCTCAAAGACCTCCCCAAGGTCGATGACAGCGCGGCTGGCCGCTTCGCCCAGGACAAAGGAGGCCTGGTAGCGGAACGTGCCGGCCTTGCCGGGGAACTCGGCCGAGGAAAGGTCGTGCAGGTCTGCAAGCTCAACAGACTCGCCAAAGGCATCGGTACCAGGGGCAGAGAAGGCAACCGCCCAGGGCCCGTCGACGCATGTGGCTTCGTCTCCAGCAGTTGCCGCGCCGGCGGAACCTGTAGCCCCAAGGACCACGATGCAGCTCTCGTAGGGAGCCAGCTCGAGCGTGCCGTCAAAGGCGGCGGGATCGGTGCCGTTGAGCAGGTCGAGGCGCGCGCCTGCAACGGGTATGCCGTCGGCAAGCGCAATCTGAGTGGAGATACCCTGCTTGGGATGCTCGTTGACGAGCATCAGATAGGTCTCGCCCGCCCGCTCGTAGCGCAGTGCGCGCAGCCAGGGCTGGGACTCGGCACAAACCACGGTCTGCATACCGGCGTCGGCAAGCGTGCCTGCGAGCTCGGCGGTTGCCAGGAGCTTGATGCCGGCGACCGCGGCTGCATCCAGGGAGGCAAAGCCCTCGCGACCTGCAGTGTCACCGTCGTAGCGCTTGTTCGGCAACTCATCCAGCGCGTACACGGCAACACCTGCGGCTGCGGCACGCGCGGCAAAGTCGAGCACGGCTTCGCCGACAAACTCGGCTCCGGGCATCACCAGGCAGCGGTATGCCTGGCCGTTCACGCTAAAGCCGCTACCGTCTGCGGCAATTTCAACGGCATAGCGCCCTGCGTCCTCAAATGCCTCTGCCGGCACGATGTCAAAGTCGACCTGCGCGCGCATAAGCTCGGAGGCGGCATGCTGCATAAAGTTCGCCTCGCCTGCCCACTCGGCGTCCGCATGGTAGAGAAGCGCCACCGGGGTCGTTGCGCGCCCGCCGCTCAGCAGGCTCGCCGTACGGTTCATGTAGCTCATAAGCTGCCCAAAGTGTGCAAACTGGGGGTTTTGGCCATGCGCATAGAAATGCGGCGGGCAGTCCCAGTCGGGGAAGGCGGCCATGCTAAAGGCATGCGGCACAAACCAATTGACGCCGCGCACCAAAAAATGATCGGCGATCCACTTCATCTCGCGTAGGCCTTCGTGCCATCCAAATGCGCCAAAGACCTCGGCCATGCAGCGCCCCTGCTTTTTGGGGTCGAGGTGTGCTGCCGAGGAGCCCAGCTTGGGCAGCACGTAGTTATAGAACTCGAGGTCCCACACGCCGCGTCCGTAGCTGTGAAGGCCGCGGTCCATGCCGGGTACCAGCTGGTTGATCACGATGTCGACGCCCGCCATGTCCTGACCGCCCACGGCGCGGAAGTAGTGCCCGGCGCCCACGCCCAGGCGCGCGTGGCAGTCCTTGTCCTCGATAACGTGGCCGATGTACTGCACGCCGCGCGCGCGGCACCAGTCTCCGAGCTGGTCGCAGAAGCACTCCTTATAGAGGGTGCTCGCGATGTCCATATAGACGTGGCGTACGTGCGCGCCGGCCGGCTCGCGGTCCCACAGGTGCGGGAGCTCGGCCAGGTAGCGCTCGCCCAGTGCCGCGCGCAGGCGACGCTCAAGCTCGGCCGACCAGGGTAGGGGCGCGGTGGCCTTGCCGATGAGCGTGTCCGAGATGCCATCGGGGCCCGTGGTGCCCTTCTCGTTGGCAAATCCGGGCTCATCGGAGAAAAAGCCCAAGATGGTCTTGCCAAACTCATCGCCCAGATGCTCAAAATGCGGCTCGTAGACAGCATCGATGAGCTGCGCCACCGAGGCGCGGTCGACCATATTGATGTAGTCCTCGTTGTAGGAGGTCTTGCCGCTCGTGAACATCACGCATGCCTGCGTGAGGCCCGCAGGTGCATCGAAGACCAGGCGGCTGGGGTTGCCGTCTGCATCGTCGATTACTCGGTAAGCGACGTCGACGGGGCTGCCGTCCTGCATAAATGTCACGCCGTAGAAGCGCTCCGTTTTGTCGAGCATGTTGGCGAGCGCGATGCTCGCGGCGGACGTGGGGCCCACGATGTCGAACGTGCGGTGCGTGAGCACGATCTTGCGGAGCTCGGGCACGGCCTCCTTGACGGCGCCGTTGGCAAAGCCCGTGGGGAAGTGCGCGTCGTCCAAGATCCAGAGCTTAAGGCCCAGCTGCCTGCACTCGTCAATGACAAAGCGCAAGTCGCGCCACCAGCCCTCGCCGCAAAAATCGGGGTGTGGGCGGCTTTCGAGACAGACCTCGTGGATGTCGGCGCCGGCGATCTTTTCCAGATACTCGGCAATGGTCTTATGGCTCTCGCCCTTCATCCACAAAAACGGAAGCACGTGGTTGTCGTATGTGCCCTCGAGCACCTGCTGATAGTACGCGGTCATGGATCCTCCTTGGCTCGATCGATCTGCTGCATAGCACAGATTATGGACGCGTCGGCGCGTTCTGCTAATATCTGAATCACGACGAACTATGACCAAATCAACGATTGGCAAGCCATGGAGATCGACGAGCTCGAGCGTAGGCTCAACGAACTGAGCGCCAGTGAGATCGCTTATAAAGACGGCATGGCATTTGATTGGTCGATTATGACCGAGCATGTCGAAATCGACGGATGCCCAGTGCGCAAGATTGGCCAGCCAGGGTTTGCCTATGCCCAGCCCGGCATGCCGCGTGGCCTGACGATAAGGAAAAACTCGCGCTTTAATGCAGTTCCCGAGCACGTGCATGATTACGTGGAGCTGAGCTATGTGTATCGCGGACGCTGCCCGCAGACGGTGGCGGGGGAGAGGCTCGAGCTGGGCCGCAACGAGGTGCTTTTGCTCGACGCCCTCTGCCCGCATGCCGTGGCGGCGCTTGGTGAGGACGACATCATGCTGAGCATGACCGTTTCACGCTCTTTTTTGCGCCGGAGTCTCGAGTCGAGCCTCTCGCGCGAGAGCGCGGTCTCGCGGTTTTTGTTCAACGCGCTCAACAGCGAGACGGACCATCGGGGCCATGTCCGTTTTCATTGCGGCGAGAGCCGTCGGATTCGGCGCTACATGCAGGAGATGCTCTGCGAGCTGTACGACCCGAGCCCCAACGGTCCCGAGATCGTCTTGCGTCTGTTTCAGCTGTTTTTGGCCGAGCTCATGGATTGCTACGAGCGCGAGCTGGTGCGCGGCGCGGCGGACGGCGCAGCGGGGCCCACTGCCCTGGTGACGGGAATGCTTGGCTATATCGATCGCGAATTCGCTGCATGCTCCCTCGAGGGGATGGCGGCGGAGTTTGGCTTGAGCCCTAATTATGCGACGGCGCTCCTCAAGCGGCATGTGGGCAAGACCTTTAGGCAGCTTGTGCAGGAGCGACGCCTGGTACGTGCGGCCGAGCTTCTGCGCGGCGGCGCCACGGCCGGGGCGGCTGCGCATGCGGTGGGCTATGAAAACATGAGCTTCTTCTACCGTAAGTTTCACGACAAGTATGGCTGCACCCCCGCGGCATACCGCCGGTAAGCGCGGGGCGGATTGTCTTCGCTCCTTCGGTGTCAAAAAGTTTCAGCTGCAGCGCTGTTGCAGCGCGCGTCTGCGAAAAGAAGTGTCCAAATCGGCGCCTTCGCCCTGGCCTGGAGCGACTCGGCGGCATACTCGTTTCATCAGCAACACGCATGAGCGAGGAGGCACTTATGGGATTCCCCGAGGGTTTCTATTGGGGCGGCGCCACGGCCGCCAATCAGTTTGAGGGCGCTTGGAACGTTGACGGCCGCGGTCCGTCGGTCGACGACCACTTCTTGGGTGGCAGCTACAAGGAGCCGCGCCAGATTACGATCGACATCGACCCTAACCGCTTCTACCCCAACCATGACGGCATCGATTTCTACCATCACTACGAGGAGGACATCGCGCTGTTCGCCGAGATAGGCTTCAACATGTTCCGCATGTCCATCTCTTGGAGCCGCATCTTCCCCAACGGCGACGACGCCGAGCCCAACGAGGCCGGCCTCGCCTTTTACGACCGCGTCTTCGACTGCCTGCGCGCTCACAATATCGAGCCGCTCGTGACCCTGTCGCACTACGAGATGCCTTATCACCTGGTCGAGAAATACAACGGCTGGGCGAGCCGCGAGCTCATCGGCTTCTTTGAGAAGTACTGCCAGACCGTCTTCGACCGCTATCAGGACAAGGTCAAGTTCTGGCTCACCTTCAACGAGATCAACTGCGGCACCCAGGACATGGGCAACCTCTTTGGGACCAGCATGATCCAGGGCTTTGAGGGCCCGGCTTCGGCGGTCCACACCACGCCGCAGGCCCGTATGCAGGCCCTGCATCACCAGTTTGTCGCCAGCGGCCGCGTCGTGCGCTATGCCCACGAGCACTATCCGCAGTTTAAGATGGGCAACATGGACTGCTTCATCCTCTCCTATGCCGCCACGTGCGATCCGGCCGACGTGTTCGCCACGCAGCAGGAGATGAATACCATGAACTGGTACTGCTCCGACGTGCAGGTGCGCGGCAAGTATCCGTTCTATGCCAAGCGCTTCTGGGCCGAGAACGATGTCGAGCTTGTGATGGAGGACGGTGACCTGCAGGATATCGCCGACGGCAAGGTCGATTTCTACACCTTTAGCTACTACATGTCCGGCGCCGTGGGCACCCACAAGGATCACGAGATGACCGAGGGCAACATGACCTTTGGCGGCAAGAATCCCTATCTGGAGTCCACCGACTGGGGCTGGCAGATCGATCCGCTGGGTCTGCGCATCGCCCTCAACGAGATTTACGCCCGCTACGAGATTCCGCTGATGGTGGTCGAGAATGGCATGGGCGCCTACGATGAGGTCGAGGAGGACGGCTCCATCCACGACCCGTATCGTATCGCCTACTTGCAGAGCCACGTCAAGGCCATGGGCGAGGCCATTGCCGACGGCGTCGACCTGATCGCCTACACCTGGTGGGGCCCCATCGACCTGGTTTCCGCCGGCACCGGCGAGATGCGCAAGCGCTACGGCTTTATCCACGTCGATAAGTACGACGACGGCACCGGTACCTACGAGCGACGCCGCAAGGACAGCTTCTACGCCTACCAGAAGATCATCAAGTCCAACGGTGCCGAGGGCCTGGATTAATCGACAATATGAGTGCCACCGGGGAAAAGCGTTGGGATGGGCTCGCGATTCGAGTCCCCACCTTAGCATTTGAACCATTTGGCACTATAATCACCATAGGCATGCGCACAACGTTGCGCTTAATCAAGAGGAGAAAACGTATGGGTCTGTTTGACATGTTCAAGAAGAAGGCTGAGCCCGCGACTGCCGCTGCTCCGTCCTCCATCTCTGCTTCTGCCGGCGCCGACGTGCTGTGCTCGCCCGTCAAGGGCAAGGTCATCAAGATGGCCGACGTGCCCGATCCCGTCTTTGGTGGCGAGGTTCTGGGCAAGGGCTGCGCCGTGTGGCCCGAGGACGACCTGGTCTACGCTCCCTGCGACGGCAAGGTGACCGTCACCATGGGTCACGCCGTGGGTCTGCAGTCCGATAGCGGCATCGAGGTTCTGGTGCACGTTGGCGTCGATACCGTCAACATGAACGGCGACGGCTTCGAGGGCTTCGTCAAGGCCGACGACGTCGTGAAGGCTGGCCAGCCCATGCTCAAGATCGACCGTGCCAAGATCGCTGCTGCCGGCTACAAGGACTGCGTCGTCGTGGCCGTGTCCAACACCGCCGAGTTTGCCGATGTCGAGCTCGCCGTCGAGGCCGATTCTGCCGTCGCTGCCGGCGACGCCATCGTTAAGGTCGTCCGCAAGTAAACTGCGACAACATAAGGATGTGCAAGGGTGGTCGGGTTATCCGGCCGCCCTTTTTTATTGCAATGCGGCGGAACGTTTTATTGCGCGTTGGGCGGACCGGTAAACCGTTCGGACGTTAAATCGAGCCGACTGCGCTTTTGCTTTGCCGGGGGCGTTCGTTAGCGGCTAGTATGGCCTTATTGTTACGACGTGCACCGTGTTGGGAAGCGCGGTGCCGCTAGTTGGGAGGAATGTCATGAAGAAGAAGCTGCTGCTTGCGCCCCTGATGGCTGTTCTGGTCGCGTGCGTGGTTGTGCTTTCCGGCTGCGGAGGTCCTTCGGTTGAGGAACTCATTACCGAGGATCTTACGACGCAGTTTGACGAGGTCAAGAACGGTGGCGACGACTTCCTCGCCGGCCTGGAAGAGGCCTCGGGCGACGAGTTCGAGCAGCTGGGCATCGATCCCAAGGAGTACGCCAAGAGCTATCTCGAGGGCTTTGACTACAAGATCGGCGACGTGACGGTCGACGAGGACAAGGGTGTCGCGACCGCCGAGGTTTCTATCACATGCAAGTCCATGAACCAGATCGTTGAGGATTTTGCCACCCAGTACCAGGAGAAGGTCGCCGCGCTCGATTCGATGCCTTCCGATGACGAGCTGTACAAGATGGCCGGTCAGGTTATGGTCGATGTGACCAAGGCTGCTAAGACCAAGGACACCAAGGTCACCTTCAAGTATTCCTGCAATGACGACGGCGAGTGGTCTGCCGACGATTCCGCAACCAACGAGATGATGAATGCGATGATGAGCTAGGGGAGTTACGGCGTTTTACCAAACGCCGTAACTGCTCGACGCTGCGCGGGCGCCAGAGCGACAACTTGTCATTCAAAGAGGACGGCATGACCAGAAGGTCTATGCCGTCCTCTTTTCATGCCAATTTGTTCGCTCTGGTGCCCGCTCGCTGCCCGTCCTCTACCTGCGGCGTTCTCGTTGCTGGAAGGTGGCAGTTGGGGACGTTCCTTTTCTGCCGGCAGTTGGGGACACTCCTTGCGCCAGCGTTGCATCGCAAACGCCCGGGAAAATGCGACCCGGTTTTTGGCCGAATAGTGGGTCACGGTTTCCGGATGGGGTGGGTTGCGGAAAGTGCGACCCGGAATATTGCTCCACAACGGGATGCCGTTTCCCCGACGCGCCTCAAACGGAAAGCGCGTCCCATTCCGGAGCTCCAAAACGGGATGCGCTTTCCGCGCGGAAGAATTGTCGCAGCTGCGTTAAGCGGTGTCGCTCGCTACTCGCCCAAGATTAGCTCGGCGAGTTCGTCCTGCGTATCAACAACGTAGTCGGCGCCGGCGGCTTCCAGCTCTGCGCGGCCGCGGAAGCCCCAGCTGACGCCCGCGCTCTTAAGGCCGGCGTTGTGGCCGGTCAGAACATCGACATTCGAATCGCCCACATAGAGCGTGGTTGCCGGATCGGCGCCCAGCTCTTTCATCACATGCAACGTGACGGGTGCCTCGGGCTTGGGCGGAAATGCGCCCACACGGCCCTGTACCAGCGCAAAGCGCTCGGACCCAAAGTATTTCTCGATAAGCGGAGCTGCTGAGACGTGGTCCTTGTTGGTGAGCACGGCAAGCTGTACGCCCGCGGCGCGCAGACGGTCGAGCATCTCAATCGTGCCGGCGTAGGGTGAGGTGTGGTCCTCCTTGTGCTCGCCGTAGTAAGCCCTAAACTCTGCGAGCGCCTGCTCAAAGGTGCGGCCGTCGCCCGCATACTCGGCAGGCATAAAGCGCTCAACCAGCTTGAGCATGCCGTTTCCCACCTTATAGCGGTATTCGTCAACGGCAAACGTGGGCCAACCGTGCATCTCGCAGGTATGATTACCGGCGGCTGCCAGGTCCTCAAGCGTGTTGAGGATGGTGCCGTCCAAATCAAAAATCACATGGGAAAAAGCTGCTGCCATGGGTGCTCCTGCCGCTTAAGTTGTAAAACGCACCCCATGATACTGGGCATGCGTGCCGGGCATGTTTGGAATCTGAATATCTTTAATGAGCCCTGAGCCTTTGTCGTTAGCAAATTCTCGGCAGCTGCTCTCCTACGAGCATGTCGAGGATGCGGGTCGAACCCCAGCCGGTGCGCACGCGCACGGCGGGACGGGCGCCCTCG